>JBCCXV010000204.1:0-5099 GCA_039191195.1 Planctomycetota bacterium | reverse complement strand
TGGATGTCGATGCCGGTCTCGTTGTGGGCGTACTCGGACATGATGCGCGGCAGCATCGGCACGCCGAGGTCGTACAGGGCGTGGGCGACGCGGTGGGTGAACACCGCGTCGACGCCGGGGTAGCAGAAGATCAGCTCGTCGGTGTTGACCGACGCGGGGTCGCCGTCGAACGTAGCCTGCACGTCGGCGGCGAGGACGGCGCGGACGCCGGGGAGCCCGTCGAAGAACCGCTGGGTGAGGTCGGTGGCCTTTTCGTCACAGTCGTCGCAGTCGTCGCCGATGCCGGGCTTGTCGCGGTTGAGCACGTAACGCAGCGACTGACGGACCTGCTCGTGCAGCTTGCTGTAGAGCTCGGCCAGGAGGTCGAGGGTGTGATCGCGGACGTTGTCGGAGGTGAGCCGGCGGTCCTCGAAGTAACCGGGGAAGACGACGCGGCGGAGCAGCTCGATGACCTCGATGGCGCGGGCCCGGCTGGGCAGGAAGGGCGAGTCGAGGTGGCGAGTGCGTTCGTCGGTGGCGTAGCTGTCGAGCAGGGCGTCGACGGCGGCGGTGACGGCCGGCAGCGATCGGGCGACGTCGGGCGGGGTGTGCGGCGGCGGCGCGGCGGCGGCGTCGGGGGAGGTGGAGGCGGCCATGAGCGGCATGCTAGCGCAAGGCCGGCCGGCTCACACGCGGCGGGCGCACGAAAAAGCCCCGCGAGGAGGCCGCTCGCGGCCAAGCTCGAACCCTGCTTTAAGGTGGGGTCATTGCCGGATCGTCCCGGCCTTCCCCTCGTAGGGGGCGTGGCCTTCGCGCCCGATCGTTGACCCCGAGGGTTCGCGCATCGGCTCGAGCCATGGTGCCGCATGAAGAGCGGACCTCGCGGGGCTGGGGGCTTCCGCCCGTTGCATTGTATGTCGGCCAACCCGGGAGCCAAGCTGAGATCAAGGCGAAGGAGCGGGTGATGGCTGAGCGGGCGTTATCAACGCCGCTGGCGGTTGGACCGTTACGGACGGCGTCCTCACCGTGGAGAGCCCGCCGATCACGCACAACAGCAGTGAGAAGCCGAAGAAGACGGCGATGGCGATCGCGGCGATCTTGACCCACGGCCGACCCGCACGCTTGCCATCGAGGGTGGTGACGACAAATGGCTGCCCGCATTCGGGGCACTGCGGCTGGGTGATACCGCGCAAGTCGTAACCACATGAAGGGCAGGTCAGGCCGTCTGTCATGCCGGCAAACTAACTCAGAGCGGCATCGCGCGCTTGACCACTGCCCCGGCGGTGTGGCCGGCGAAGCCGGCGGCGAAGACGGCGTGGGCGCCGGTGCGGGGCAGCGCTTGTTCCTGCGCCGCGACGGGGATGGGGCAGGGCGTCATCGGGCGGGTGTCGGGCTCGGCGAGCCAGGGCATGGGAGGGCGTTTGCCGGCGGTGAGGCAGAGGGCGGCGATGACCAGCGCGGCGAGGCCCGAGGCGCCCAGGGCGTGGCCGAGCGCGCCCTTGCTGGCGTAGACGTGCACGGGGTCGTGGGCCTGGGTCATCTCGCGCTCGGCGTTGAGGACGTCGGCCAGGGCCTGCAGCTCGGCGGGGTCGTGGATCTCGGTGCCCGGCGCGTGGGGGTGGAGGCCGTCGATCTTGCGGCCGGCGAAGAGGGAGGCGGCGAGGTGGCGGAGGGCGGGCATGTCGTGCGAGGGGCGGATGAGGTCGTACGTCTCGTTGGCGACGGCGGTGTCGACGAGCGTGAGCGTGGGGGCGTCGGCCGTGCGATCGTCGGGGTGGCGGCGGGTGAGGACGACGGCGGCGGCGGTCTCGGCGAGCATAAAGCCGTGGCGATCGCCGGCGAGGGGGGTCTGGCGATAGCTCTCGCGGGTGAGCGGCGCGAGGACGCCGAGGCGCTGATAGCTGGCGATGAAAGCCGGGAGCAGCGAGGCCTCGGCGGTGACGACCAGGGCGGAGATCGACGCGCCCGGCTGGGGCTCGGGCAGCCGGCGGAGATGCCCGGCGGCGTGGTGCAGCGCGAAGAGCGAGGACGCGCAGGCGGCGACCTGATGGGAAACGGGGGCGATGCCGGTGCGTCGGGCGAGGTGATGCGTGAGCGTGGCGTGGGGGCCGAGCGCGAGGGCCTCGGCGAGCCCGGGACGGGCGAGGACCGCGCGGGGGTCGGCCGGGGCGAGGGGTTGGCCGGTGTCGGGGTGGTGGGTCGGGGTCTTGGGCTGGACCAGTAAGGGGCGGGCGGCGTTGGGGGTAGCGGCGGCGACGGCGCCCTTGGAGGTGGCGATCCAGGCGGAGAGGCCGTCGAGGGGGACATCGGCCATGGTGGCGGCCTCGCGGGCGGCGGCCTCGGCGATGGCGACGGCGGGGTCGACGGGGTCGTGCTGCGCGTTGGCGACGCAGCCGAGGGCCCGGACCAGATCGACGGGGCCGACGGACTCGGGGAGGTTGGCGGCGCGGTCGGCGAGGGTGCGGCCGTCGAGCAGGGCGGCGAAGGTCTCCCAGGCGTTTCGGCCCAGGGGCGTGACCAGGCCGAGACCGGTGATCTCGAGGGCGGGCGGCGGGCTTGGGTTGGATGGCGTCTTGGCCGGCATGGGGACGGATGGTAAAGGTCGTGTCAGACGCGGGTAAGGGATGCGTCAGAAGGGCGTGGACGGGGGGGTGTGGGGGCGGATACAGTGATCCAAATTTGGCGTACCCGTCGGGGACCAAGGATGGTTAATTTCGACACGCCGCGGCCGCAATGTCCGCCCCGCCTCCGACGCCCCGCCCGCCGACTCGCTCGACAGGGACACTCATGAAGATCGACCCACGCTTTACGCAGGAAGCGGGCATCTGCCTGTTCACCGGCAACGAGTTGCTCGTCAAGGGCGCCCTGGAGACCCAGGGAGGCGTGCACTTGCTCACGGGCTATCCGGGCTCGCCGGTGGCGGGGTTCTTCGACGCGTGCGAGCGGATCGGGCCGTTGCTCGGCGAGCACGGCGTGGTGGCGCGGATGGCCGTGAACGAGGCCATCTCGGTCGCCATGGTGAACGGGTTGCAGATGGTTGGCGGACGGGGGATCGCGGCGTTCAAGTCCGTTGGCGGGCACGTCGCGGCCGACGCGTTGGCGCTGGGCGTCCTGGCGGGAACGCCCCAGGGCGGCGGCGGGCTGATCGTGCTCGGCGACGACCCGTGGAACGACTCGACCCAGGTGCCGGCCGACTCGCGTTTCCTGGCCGAGCACCTCCGCCTGCCGGTGATCGAGCCGTGCGGGCCGCAGGAGGTCAAGGACTTCGTCGACCTGTCGTTCAAGATCGGCGCCGCGGCCAACACGTACGTCGGCTACCTGATGACCGTGACCAACGCCGACGGCGGGGGCAGCGTGGTCTGCAAGCCCAACCATTTCCCCGAGGTCAGCGACAAGCAGCGTAAGGCGCTCAAGTACACGCAGGACGTCGAGCCGTTCGTCGAGGAGACGGTGCTGCTGCCGCCGCGCACGAGTCATCAAGAAGCGACCTTCGCCGATCGGTTCGACAAGGCCATCGACGCGGCGCGCGACCTCGGTATCAACCAGATCTTGCATCGCCCGCAGAAGGGCGATCGTGCGGCGATCGGGTTCATCGCCGCCGGCTCGGCGTACGGTTACCTGGCCCAGGCGCTCGAAGACATGGGCATGACCGCTCAATGCCCGATCCTCAAGCTCGGCATGGTCTACCCCGTCGACCCGGTGCTGGTCGAGCGCCTCGCGGGCATGTGCCGAAACGTCGTCGTCATCGAGGAGCGTCGCGGGTTCGTCGAGCGCCAGGTACGCGACGCGCTCGCTCAATCGCTCAGCGAAGACGCCGGCCGCGTCGAGCTCTACGGCAAGCGGTTCCCCGGCCACCTCGACGCCATCCCCGAGACCCGCGGCCTCAACCCGTCGCTGCTCGTCGATCGCCTCGCCCCGCTGTTCGACCACTTCGCTCCCGACTTCCGCCCGGCCCTCGTGCACGGCGCGGCTCGCCTGGCCGCCCGCATGCGGGCCACGGCCAACGGCTCGGTCGACCTGCCCAACCGCATCCCCGGCTTCTGCCCGGGCTGCCCGCACCGCGACTCGTCGTCCGTCCTGCTCGAACTCCGCTCCGACCTGCTCGACGCTGACTATATGGAGGCCCGCCACCGCCGCGGCCCGGTCGACCTCGTCGCGCACGGCGACACCGGCTGCTACACGATGCTCATGTTCGAGCCCAACAAGCCGCTCATGCACAACTACTCGGGCATGGGCCTGGGCGGCGGCACCGGCGCGGGCGTCGACCCTTTCATCGACAACAAGCAGATCGTCTTCATGGGCGACGGCACGTTCCACCACTCCGGCCAGATCGCCATCGGCCAATCGATCTACACCGGCCAGGACATCACCTACATCATCCTGGAAAACAAGACGACCGCGATGACCGGCCACCAGCCGCACTCCGGCGTCGAGACCGACATCTCCGGCCGATCCATGAACCCCATGGACATCGAGCGCATCGTCGCCGGCATGGTCCCCGCCAACCTCAAGCGCGACGTCCGCATCGTCCGCATGGACCCCTCGGACCGCGACCGCTACCGCGCCATGCTCGAAAAAACGATCCTCGCCGACGGCGTCAAGATCGTCATCGCCGACAAGGAGTGCGGCATCACCTTCCACCGCCGCGCCCGCCGCGTCGAGGCCAAGCTGCAGCGTGAGAAGGGCTTTGTCCCCAAGAAGACGTTCATGAACGTCAACGAGGAGGCCTGCGAGTACTGCCTCGAGTGCGCCCTCGGCACCGGCTGCCCGGGGCTGACCAACGTCGAGACCGACTACGGCCCGAAGATGGCGACCGACCTCTCCTGGTGCGTCAACGACGGCGCCTGCCAGCGCATCGACGCCTGCCCCGCGTTCGAGGAAGTCACCGTCGTCCGCAAGCAGGCCCCGCGCACCATCACGTCGGACCTCACCGACGGCGAACTGCCGCTGCCCGGCAAGCCCATCCACGCCCGACAGAACCAGTGGCGTTGCCACCTCGCCGGCGTCGGCGGCATGGGCATCGGCACCGCCACCGCCATGCTCGTCGAGGCCGGCCACGCCATGGGCTACCACGTCCAGTTCGTCGACAAGAAGGGCCTGGCCATCCGCAACGGGGGCGT
>JBCCXV010000203.1:0-5135 GCA_039191195.1 Planctomycetota bacterium | reverse complement strand
GTCGCGCGTCAAGGTCATCGGCAAGATGAACATCGCCGAGAAGCGCTTGCCGCAGGAAGGGCGGGTGCGCATCGTCGCCGAAGGCCGCGAGGTCGACCTGCGCGTCAGCTCCATCCCCACGCTGCTGGGCGAAAAGCTCGTGATCCGCGTGCTCGACAAGGCCAACCTCCAGCTCGACATGGCCAAGCTCGGCTTCCACCCCGACTCGCTCGCGGCGTTCCGGCGGATGCTCGACCGGCCTCACGGCCTCGTGCTCGTCACCGGCCCGACGGGCAGCGGCAAGACCACGACCCTCTACTCGGCCTTGGACCTTCTGCGCAGCCCGGAGCGCAACTTGGTCACCGTCGAAGACCCCGTCGAGTACCAGCTCGACCTCATCAATCAGATCCTCGTACAGGAGCAGGTCGGGCTGACCTTCGCCCGGGCCCTGCGCAGCATCCTTCGACAGGACCCCGACGTGATCATGGTCGGTGAGATCCGCGATCAAGAGACGGCGCACGTCGCCGTTCAGGCCGCGCTGACAGGCCACCTGGTGCTCGCGACGCTGCACACCAACTCGGCCGCCGGCGCCGTGGCCCGCTTAGGCGACATGGGCGTCGAGCCGTACCTCATCGCCAGCGCGCTCAACGGCGTTCTGGCCCAGCGCCTCGCCCGCACCCTTTGCCCGTCGTGCGCGACCAACTACTTCCCCGACGACGAACTGCTCGAGCACGCCGGCCTGATGGAGCACGCCGGTCGGGCGCTGCGCAAGGGCATGGGCTGCCAGGAGTGCCACAACAGCGGCTACCGCGGCCGCGTCGGCGTGTACGAGGTCCTCGAGATCGACATCACGCTCCGCCGGCTGATCCACCGCTGCGCCGCGACGCACGAGATCGAGCAGGCCTGGATCGCCCAGGGCGGCCGGGCGCTGCGGGCCGAGGCTTGCCGTCTGGCCCTCGAGGGCAAGACCGACCTCGAAGAAGCCCTACGCATCAGCGCGAACGAAGACGTCGAACCCGAGGAGACCGAGGCGGCGCCCGCCGCCGCCGACCCGCCCGCTGAGGTTCATCCGGAGGCCGCCGCATGAAGCTGGCCTACCAAGCCCTCGACGCCCAAGGCCGCGAGGTCGCCGGCCTCGTCGAAGCCCGCGACGCGCTCGCCGCGTCGGATCAGCTCCGACGGGACGGCCTGTTCCCGTCGAGCCTCACCGAGTCGCGCGACGACGCCGCTACCGGGCAGGCGTCGGCCGTCAGCGCGCCCGCGGCGAGCCCGCGGCGGGGCGGCAACGTCGGCTCCGGCAGCGCACGCCAGACCGCGGTATTCACGCGACAGCTATACGTCCTGCTCTCGGCCGGGACGCCGCTCGACGACGCCCTGGCCGCCCTGGAGCGGCAAGCGCAAGACCCCAAATGGAAAGCGGTGCTCACCGACGTGCGCGGCCACGTCCAGCGCGGCGGCGACCTGTCGGATGCGCTCGCCCGTCACCCGAAGTACTTCGACCAGGTGCTCGTCGGCCTTGTGGAAGCCGGGCAGGCGTCCGGTGACCTGCTGCCGCTTCTGGAACGCATCGGCGCCATGACCCAGAAGCAGGTCCAACTCCGCCACCAGTTGCGGGGCGCGCTGGTGTACCCGGCGCTGCTGTCGACCATCAGCGTCGGCGTCGTCCTGGTGCTTCTGCTGTTCGTGCTCCCGCAGTTCGCAACAATGTTCGAGTCGCTCGACGTCGAGCTCCCGCCGACCACAGCGGCGCTGCTGGTGCTGAGCGACCTCATGCGGGGGTACTGGTGGGCGGCGGTCCCGGCGGCGATCGCGGCCGTCATGGGCGTGGTGTGGCTCGCCGTGCGCGGCACGGGCGCACAGGCCCTGCAGAAGACGCTGCTGTCGCTCCCGCGTATCGGCCCGCTGCTGGCCGACCTGGCGACGGCCCGCATGGCCCGGGTGCTGGGCGTGCTGCTGCAGAGCCACACGCCGGTGCTGGAGGCGCTCGCGCTCACCCGCCGAAGCGTCGGCTGGTCGTCCTACGCCGAGCTGCTGCGCAACGCCGAGACGGCCGTGACCCAGGGCCAACCGATCAGCAGCCCTTTCGTGAACAGCCCGCTGATCCGGCCCGAGGTCGCCGAGGTCATCCGCACCGGCGAATCCAACGGCCAGATCGGCCCGCTGCTGCTGCACCTGGCCGACTACCTCGACGAAGAGAACGAGGTGATGGTCAAGTCGGTCACGTCGATCATCGAGCCGCTGATCCTGCTCGCCCTGGGTTCGGTCGTCGCGCTGGTGGCCACGAGCATGTTCCTGCCGTTGTTTGACATGACGGCCGTGTCTTCCGGAGGCATGGGATGATCGCCACCCTGGGTTGGAACAAGCGCAGCCCGATCGGCATCGACGTTGGCCGTCGCCGTGTGCACGCGGTGCAGCTCGAGCGCCGCCGGGGCTGGCGCGTCGCCGCGGCGGTGTCGGTTTCGCGTCAGCACGAGGGCGTAGCGCTATCGGCCGAAGAGGCCATACGCCTGCGCGGGGTGCTCCAGCGCGCCGGCTTCCGCGGGGTCTCGGCGGTGCTGGCGGCGGGCCCGCAATCCACCGTGTCATCGACGGTGCAAGGGCCGGCCGGGGCGACCGACACGCAGCTCGACGCCGTGGTGCGCCACGAACTCGCCGGCATGCGCGCCGCCGATCCGCAAGCCATGGAGGCCGCCTGGTGGCCGTTGCCCCAGGGCCCGCGTCAAACCGCCGTGCGCGAGTGTCAGGCGGTCGGCCTGCTGCACGACGACGCCCACGCGATGCTCGACCCGCTCGAACAAGCCGGCTTCGAGGTTTGTT
The DNA here is from genome assembly GCA_039191195.1 of Planctomycetota bacterium. Classification (GTDB taxonomy): domain Bacteria; phylum Planctomycetota; class Phycisphaerae; order Phycisphaerales; family Phycisphaeraceae; genus JBCCBV01. The sequence continues at coordinate 2,339 of JBCCXV010000203.1, read as the reverse complement.
CGATCGACACCCCGGCGACGGCGTTGCATCGGTTCTGCGGGCCACGCCTGGCCGAGGCGGCCCTCGACGGCCGGGCCTTCGCCGTCTTACTCGACGTCGGCTGGACCGGCGTGCGCATTTACGTGTTCGACGCCCTGCGGGTGCGGTATCAGCGGTCGCTCAACGACCCCGCGATCGGGCCGGAGCTCCAAGCCATCGGGGCCAACTTCGGCGCCGATACGCCCGAGCGCGCCGAGCGCGTCGTACGCCAGATGATGGACTCCGACGACGTGCACGACGCTAACCCCGTCGCCGTGGAAACCATGGCGCGGCTAGCGCGCATTGGCGCACGGCTGGCGACCGAGGCGCGTAAATCGATCGACTATGTCCAAGGCCACGAGCCCGGCGCAACGCTCCGGGGCGTCTGGCTCTGCGGCGGGGGAGCGGGGCTGGCGCCTTTGCGCATGGGCGTGGAGCACGGTTTGGCCGCCGAGGTCTCGGCCATCGAGTGCCTGGGAGCCGCGGCCAACGCGGCGCCCGATCGGGAGCTTGAGCCGTACATGGCCACGGCCGCCGGCCTGGCCCTTTGGGGGCGCACGCCGTGAGCCGCACCGCCAAGGTCAACCTGATGCCGCGTCGCCATCGCGACCGGCTGAGCCAGCAGATCAAGGTTCGTCGCTGGAAGCGCATCGTCGCGGCCTACGCGGGCCTGATGGGCATGGCGTGCGCGGGTGTGTGGGCGCTTCAAGCCCAGCCCTCCGCCGCGGCCGCCAAGCCGGCGGCATCCACCCAAGCCCTGCGCGCCCAAGACAAGCAGGCGCTCACCGTCGCCTTGGAGACCGAGGTCGCCGCGTACAAGCTCACGCAGCAGAGGGCCGACTTTGTCCGGGAACAGCCGGACTTCGGCGTCTTGCTCGAACTCCTGGCCCGGAAGTCGCAAGGCCGGGCCATGCTCACCCGGTTGGACTTGAAGCCGGAGAACATCGACGGTCAGCCGTCCGCATATCGCCTCGAACTCGACGGCTTGGCGCAGTCGCCCCGGGAAGCCGCGGGCTTCGTGCTCGCCCTGGAAGACACCGGCGTGTTCGCCTCGGTCCGGCTGCTTGGCACCGCGCGTGCGCAAGAGTTCGGGCTCGCGCTGACGTCGTTCCGGTTGGACTGCGAATTGGCCCCCGAGCCGGGGGGGCGGCCATGAGCGACGGCTCGTTCTGGTCTCGACGCGGCGCGGTCGACGCCGCCGGCGCCGCGGCCCTGGTCGCGATCACCGCGGCCGCCGGCTACTTGGGCGTGCTGCCACACCTGGAGGCCGCCCGCGCGGACGAGGCGGCGCGGCAAGCCCAAACCGAAGGCGAAGCCCAGGCGGATCAGGCACGACGCGAGCTGCGCGGGTTGCGGGCAAGGCTCGACACCGTGCGTTCGCAAGCCGACCCCGACTCCCCGCCCCTGCAGAGGCCGGCCGCGATCAACCGCCGCGTCGCGGGGCTGGCCCGGCTCGCCGAGCGTCACGGCCTCGTCGTCGAGGGCATCGAACCCGGTCGGGCCCAGAGCCTCGGGGTCGTCACTACGTCGCCCCTGATCGTGACCGGGCTCGGCGGGTACCCCAACCTGGCGGCGTTCCTCACCGCGCTGCGCGCCGACCCCGGCGACACCGCGGCCGTGAGCGTCCGCCTGGAGCGCGTCGCTCCCGACGACGACGAGCCCGCCATCGCGCGGTTCCGCGTTGAACTGGCGTGGTACGCCCTCCCCGAAGACGCATCGCAGCCGGAGGTCCAGCCATGAGCCGCAAGCGCACCCAGATCGGCGCCGCGCTGGCGGGCATCTCCGTGCTGAGCCTCGTAGCCGACCAGCTGTTGTTCTTGCCCGAAGCCGACGCCCCGGCCCCGGCCGCCGCAGCGACCGGAACGCCGTCTCCGTCAGCGGCGCCGCCCGCGCCGTCAGCGGTCGCGACCCCGGCAAGCGCTGGTCCGGGACAACCGGTTCAGGACGGAGACCGTCACGACGCAGTTCGTCGCGGCATTGCGCGGGTCTTGGCCGAGGCGGACCGCGCCGAGCCCGCGAACCCGCAGGCCGACCCTTTCCAGCCCCCGGCCGGGTGGGACATCGCCAAGAAGGCCCAAGAAGCCCGCGACGAAGTGGCGCCGCCCGCTTTCAAGATCGACGGCGTCATCACCGGCGGGGCGAAGCCGATGGCCGTGATCGACGGCGACCTCCACCGCCTGGGCGACGCGCACGAAGGCTGGCGGCTGGTCGACATCCGCGCAGACCGCGTGGTCGTGCAGCGAGCCGGCGCCCGCGTGGCGCTGCCCGCCGCGCCCATGCCCGAGCTCGACCGCCCCTAGCCGTTACAACCGGACCGAACG
>JBCCXV010000202.1:0-5160 GCA_039191195.1 Planctomycetota bacterium | reverse complement strand
GCCCTCCGACGGCTGGCCGGCAACCTCGCCGTCCTCGCCGAAACCGACCCCCACGCCGCGGCCCAGATCGCCCAAGCCCCCGACGGGCCCTGGGGCCTCGACCACGTCCCCGGCGTCGGCCTCATGCCCCTCCGATACGACGGCAGTGACTGGGGCCGTTCCGGGGGTGCTTCCGGGGTCGCTTCCGGGGGCAGTTGCAAGGGTCGACCCGAAACCGGCCGCGACCCCGTCGCCGCAACCCGCCAGCGCCTCGCCCAGCTCCAACCCGCCATCGACGCCGGCCGAGCCGTCACCCTCGTCGGCCTGTCCGACGGCCTGCTGCTCGCCGAGCTCGCCCAAATCCCCGCCGACCGCTGGCAGGCCCGCCCCCACCAAGCCATCTACGCCGGCGAGGCCGACTGGTCCCGCCTCAAAGCACTCTTGCTCGCTTACGACTGGACCGCGCCCGACGCACCGCTCCGGTCCCCACGCGTCCTCTGGTTCCTCGGCCCCGGCTGGCCCCAACGCCTGCTCAGGCGCCTGAAGGCCGAGCCCGAACTCCCCCCGCCCACCACCAGCGTCCGCGCCGCCGATCCCCAACAAACCCGAGAATACGAGAACGCCACCGCCGACTACCAAGCCCTCCACGAGTCGCTCGTCGAACAAGTCAACCAGCTCTACGCCGAGCCGCGCACCGCCGCACTCGCCGACCTGCTGGGCCCCAACCCGCCGCGGCGCCCGCGCATCCTCCTGTGCGTCAGCCGGCACACCACCGTCCTGCAGCACTCGGCCCGCGCCGCCCAGCGCGCCTTCGACGAGCTCGGCTGGAACACCCACCTCTTTATCGAGCCGTCCAACATCCACCAGCTCGGCGCCGTGGCCCACCGCTCCCGCCTGCTCGAGTTCCAGCCCGACGCCGTCTTCATGATCGACCACCTCCGTCGAGAGATGGGCGGCTGCTTCCCACACAACCTCCCCGTCTTCTCCTGGATCCAGGACGAGCTCAGCCACCTCACCTCCGCCGAGGCCGGCCGATCCGTCGGCGAGCGCGACTTCGTCCTCACCCCCGCCGGCCCGTACTACGCCGAGCAGTTCGACTACCCCGCCCGCCAGTGCGTCTACGCCCACAAGGCCACCGAGATCGGCCAAGCCCCACCCAGCCTCGAACCCGATCCCAGCACGCCCGACGTCGTCTTCGTCTCCCATGGCGCCGCCGACCCGGCCCACACCGCCGCGTGCCTCACCGAAGCCCACCACAACGACCCCGGCTTCTACCGCTTCGCCCAGGCCCTCCTGGACCACTACGCCCAAGGCGGCGCCATCGCCACCCTCCACGGCGTGCGCAACCTCGGCGGCCAAGCCCTCGGCGTCGACCCCCACGCCATCCCTGAGGCCTGGACCCTCCAACTCCACAACCGCCTCAACAACCTGCTCTACCGCCAGCAAGCCGTCGCCTGGGCCGCCCAAGCCTGCCAAGACCTCAACCTCTCCCTCGGCCTCTACGGCCAAGGCTGGGACCAGCGCCAAGCCTTCGCACACCTCGCCCAAGGCCCCGTCGGCTACGGCCGGCCGCTCCAACGCCTCACCGCCTCGGCCAAGATCAACCTCCAGATCCTCCCGTTCTGCTGCGTCCACCAACGCCTGCTCGACGGCATCGCGGCGGGGGGGTTCTTCCTCGTCCGCGCCCACCCGCAAGACGACGCCGACCACGCCCTGCGACACGCCCTCCGCCACGCCGCCTGCCCCTGGTCGTGGACCTACGACGACCTCCGCCGCGCCCTGCCCGACCGCCTGTACACGCCCATCGAGCAAGCCCGTCGGGCACTCGAGGCCGCCATCGACCGCCCCCTCGCGCCGCAGACCCCCCGCGTCTTCCCCACGTGGACGCGCCCGCCCGCCGCCCACGGCGTGCCCCCGCGCTACGCCGACGTCCGCTTCGACGCCTTCGATTCCCTCAAGCGCGCGATCGAGCGCTACGCCCACGACCCCGCCGAGCGCGCCGCCATCGCCGCCGAGCAGTTCTCGTGGGTGCGAGAACGTTTCTCCTACACCCGCACCCTCGAACGCGTCGTCGCCGCCGCCCGCGCCCGCTTGCGGGAGGGGATCGACACCGCCCCCCTCGACGCCTTCCGCGCCGCCTCCCTCGGACTCGCCGCATGAACCAGGCCGCCCCCGACGTCTCCGTGGTCATCGTCACCCGCAACCGCCGCGCAAAGCTGCTCGCCACGCTCGACGCCCTCGCCCAGCTCCCCGACCACCACCACCTGTTCCTCGACACCTGGGTCGTCGACAACGCCTCCGACGACGGCTCCGCCGACGCCGCCGCCGATCACCCTTTGCGGCCACGCGTCATCCGGCTCGAACAGAATGAAGGCGTCAGCGCACGCAACCACGCCTTCGCCCGCGCCGTCGGCCGCAACATCGCCCTCCTCGACGACGACAGCACCCCCGACCCCGGCGCCCTGGCGCGCGCCGCACGCCGACTCGACGCCGAGCCCGACCTCGCCGCCGTCACCGGCCCCGTCCGCCTCACCGCAGGCGGGCTCGACTCCTGCGGCCTCCCCACCGTCCCCATCCTCTGCGGCGTCGTCCTCAAGGCCAGCGCCCTCCGCATCGCCCGCGGCCTCCACACCGGCTTCGTCCGCCAGGCCGAGGAATACCCCCTGGCCCTCCGCCTCTTCGACGCCGGGCTCCGCATCGATCGCGACGACCGCGTCGGCTTCCGCCACCACAAAACCCCGGGACCCTTCGACCCCGAAAGACTCCGCCTCGACCGCATCCACAACCTCGCTTGGCTCACCGCCATGTGCCCGCCCCACATTGCCCAGCCCTACGCCCAAGACACCCGCCTCCGCTACCGCCTGCTCGCCAAGCACGCCGGCGCCGACCCCGACGCCCCGGAAGCCCCCGATCCCCACGACGAAGCCAACGCCGTCGCCCGCGCCGCCCAGGGCCTCCAACCCGTCGCCGAGCACGCCGTCGAGGCCCTCTTCGAAACCCAGCGCATCGCCAAGCTCGTCGCCAACTGGGCCGCCCACAACCACGTCCAGCGCCCCGCGCTGCTCGGCTACGGCAAGAACCTCTACGCCGCCTGGTCCGCATGCCACGCCATCGGCGCCACCCCGGCCGCCATCTACGACGACAGGCCCGCCTTCACCGGCTCCACCTACCGCGGCGCCCCGGTCCTCCCCATCCAAGAACTCACCCGCGCCCAAGCCGACGGCGTCGTCGTCAGCGAAACCGCGCCCGCCCGCGTCGAGGCCGTCGTCGCCCAAGGCCTCGCCCTCGCCGGCGACCGACCGCTCCTCGGCCTCAGCCGCGGCGACCCGCTCCACCCGCCTTCGGCCGAGCGCGATTCATCACGCCGAGCCACCCCGCCCCTGCCCGCCGAGCCCGACGACCTCTCCAGGGCCGCCTAGACCCCGCTCCCCACCCCGGCCCCCAACCCTCGACGTAGCCCCAGCGGATTCGCGTTATCGGCCCCGATACGCCGATGCACACCGCATGGCGCCGCCGCGCACACCCGCCGAATCCGTCGCCCAGGCCGACCCCTCCCTCGCCCACGTCGGCGCCGCGCCGCGCCTCTTCGCCGTCGTCTCCTGGGGCTGCGCCGCCACCTCTTGGCTCGCCAAAGCGCTCAGCGCCCACCCCGACGTCTGCTGCTCCCACCTCGCCAATTACTACGCCCACCGCCTCACCGGCGAGCCCCGCCACGACGGGCCCGACTACCTCCGCATCCTCGCCGTAGAGGCGTCGTACTACCCCCTCGCCGGCGACGTCCACGGCATCACCCCGCAAGGCGCCCGCGAAGCACAAGCCCTCTGGCCCGACCACTTCCAAGCCGTCGCCGTCACCCGCCACCCCATCGACCGCCTCGCCTCCCACCTCGCGCACACCGCGCGCACGCGCGACCTGCCGCCCAGCGCCGCCGAGCCCGCCCATTGGCCGCAGCTCCTCCAAGGCGACGCCGCTCCCACCGCCGCCGAGCCCAAAGCGCAGTCCCCAGCCCTGGGCGCCCTCGGCATCCCGACCTCCGCCTACGGCGACAACCCCGCCCGCGTCCTCGCCTTCGCCCAGCACGCCGCCATGCTCGGTTCCATCACCGACGAACGCGCACTCGGCCCCGTTTTCCGCTGTGAGGACCTCACCCAAACCCCCGGCGCCCTCGGCAACCTGCTCGACACCCTCGCCCAAGGCACGCTCAAGGGCGTCGACGCCTGGGCCGAAGCCGCCGTTAAGGCCCGCCCCGTCAACCAACACCGCGACCAGACCCAGCGAGTTCTCAACTGGCCCGCCTGGACCCTCGACGTCCTCCGCGCCGTCGTCCCCGCCGATGCGTGGGCTGCCTACCGATCCCTTGCTTACGAGCTGCCGCACGGACTCTTCCCTACTTCAGAAGCCGTTCCGCGTGCCGAGATCATTCCGGTGGCGGTGGCTATTCCGGGGGCGGGGGCGATTCCTGGGGCGGGGGGTGAACGTGTCGCTGCGTGAAGCCCTCTCCCGCCCGCTCTTGCAGATGCACGCCTCCCCCGCGTGCAACCTGCGCTGCTCGTATTGCACCCAGGGCCTCGTGCTCACCCACAAGGTGACCGACGACGCCTTCGCCGACCCCGACGCCCTCCGCGCCATCGCGCAAACCCCGCCCGCCCACCTCTACCTCAGCGGCGGCGAGCCCCTCATCCACCCCGGCGTCCAGCGCTTCGTTTCCCAAGCCATCGACGCCGGCCACATCGTGTCCTTCGACACCAACCTCATGGTCTCGCCCGCCAAGCTCGAAGGACTCCTCGGCGCCTGGCCCGCCGACGGCCTGGGCTTTATCAACGTCAGCCACCACCTCGAGCAGAACGTCCGCCTTGAGCACCTCCTGCCCCGCGCCCTGCGCATCGCCGAGCGCGGCGTCGGCGTCTTCGTCAAGCACATCGGCCTGCCCGAACACCTCGCCCAACTCCCCACCCTCGGCGAGCAGCTCCTGCGCAACCGCATCGGCTGGATGCCCACGCTCCTCTACGGCCCCTGGCACGGCCGCCGATTCCCCACCGGATACACCGACGCCGAAGCTCGCGACCTGCTCGACATGGTCACCCTCGGCGCCAACGCCCTCCAGGTCTTCGAAGGCGTCAAGACCCGCGGCCTCCCCTGCGCCGCCGGCGGCGCCCTCGCCGTCTTCAACATGTCCGGCCG
>JBCCXV010000201.1:0-5169 GCA_039191195.1 Planctomycetota bacterium | reverse complement strand
TTGTTCTTCGAGGATGAGGATGGCGCCGCCTTCGCCCGCGACCCCGCCGGACGCGCCGCGGTCGAACGGGCGCATGGCCTCGGCGCCGGCGTCGTTGTGGTGGGTCAGCCGGTTGGCCAGGATCTGCCGGAGGAAGGCCTGTGGGTTGAGCCGGCTCTCGGCGCCGCCGCAGAAGCACAGGTCGGCCTGGCCGCGCTGGATGACGCGCAGCGACTCGCCGACGCTGAGCCCGCCCGAGGCTTCGGCACAGGTGATGGTGTTCGACGGCCCGCGCAAGTCATGGATGATCGTGACGTGGCAGGCCAACATGTTGGGCAGGTACTTGAGCAGCCAGAGCGGGGTGAGTTCATGCATGCCGGCCTCGCCCCAGCGGTGCAGGTCGAGGTGCGTGCGGTCGCCCTGGGCGCGCGAGCCATCCATCGCGGCGGTCAGCTCGTCCATGTCGGCGGCGATGAGGCCGGCGCCGATGTGGCAGCCCATGCGCTCGGGGTCGTGGTCGGGCGGGGCGTCGCCGTCGGAGCCAGCGGTGTGCAGGCCGGCGTCCGCCGCGGCGAGCTTGGCGCCGGCGACGGCCATCTCGATGTCGCGGGCCATCACCTTCGTCGCCTTGCGGTACGTCTTGGGCACGTAATCGCGCACCTTGAAGCCCGATTCGATCTGAGCGCCCAACTGGCACGGCAGGCCCGACGCGTCGAAGGCGTCGAACGGGCCGATGGCCGACCGGCCCTCGGACAGCCCCTGCCAGGTTGCCTCGGCGCCGAGGCCCAGGCCTGTGATCGGCCCGATTCCGGTGATCCAAACACGTCGGCTCATGGCGGGGATGGTACGCGGTTCGGAGGAACCGGGCCGGGCCGTGCGGACCGCCCTGGCGGGGTCGAGAAACGTCTTGTTTGCGCGAACTGAACGTTCCCGGCGCCGGGGTCTCACGCAGAGGGGGTACTGTTGGTGAGCCGGGAAAGAGGAGACCCCTGATGAAAGCCACCACTTCCGCCCGCTTCGGCGGGCTCGGCCTGATCGCCGCACTCGCAGTGCCCAGCCCCGCGGTCGTCGCGACCGACCTGCGCGTCGCCACGCACAACGTCTCGCTCAACCGCAACAGCGAGGGCGAGCTGCTCACCAACCTGTCGACGACCACGTTCCTCTCGGCCCGCCGCAACGCCGAGAACATCCAGCGGAACCGCCCGGACGTGCTCTTGCTCAACGAGTTCGACTACCTGGACTCCGACCCGCTGGCCACCGTCAACGCCTTCCGCACTAATTACCTCGAGGTCAGCCAGAACGGCCAGACCCCGATCACCTACCCGTATGTCTATGTCGCCCCGGTCAACACCGGCGTGCAGCCCGTGCCCGCGGTCGACTTCGACAACAACGGCTCCACAGGCGAGCCCAACGACGCCTTCGGCTTCGGCGAGTTCCCGGGCAAGTTCGGCATGGCCGTGCTGTCGATGTACCCGATCACCGATGCCCGGACCTTCCAGAACTTCCTCTGGAAGGACATGCCCGGCGCCCGGTTGCCCGACGACCCCAGCACCCCCACGCCAGACGACTGGTACAGCACCGCCGAGCTCGACATCTTCCGCCTGTCGTCCAAGAGTCACTGGGACCTCACCCTCGACGTGAACGGCCAAGACCTGCACCTGCTCGCGTCGCACCCCACGCCGCCGGTGTTCGACTCGGTGTCCATCCCCGGGTTCCCCGCCGACCCGTTCTCCGGCGAGCTCGTCGACTACAACGGCAAGCGCAACGCCGACGAGATCCGCTTCTGGGAGGACTACATCCAGGGCTCGCTCGGCGCCGGCGAAACCAGCGACGACTACATCTACGACGACACCGGCGTGTTCGGCGGCCTGGAAGAAGGCGCGTCGTTCGTCATCGTGGGCGACCTCAACAACGACCCCAGCAACGACGAGGGCGACGGCATCAAGCCCGCGATCCAAGACCTCTTGGCCGACCCGCTGCTGCAAGACCCCGTCCCGATGAGCAACATCAACGCCTCGGACCCGAGCCTCGACAACGACGACACCGCCAACTTCGGCCTGCGTGCCGACTACGTATTGCCTTCGGCCGACCTCACGGTCAACGACTCGGCCGTCGTCTACCTGCCCTTCGGCGACCCCGGCTTCGCCGCGACCGTCGCCAGCGACCACCGCATGGTCTGGGTCGACGTTTCCCTGCCGGCCCTGCCCCTCCCGGGCGACGCGAACAACGACGGCGTGGTCGACCTGCTCGACTTCGATGTGCTCGCCCAGAACTTCGGGTCTAACACCGGCAACGGCGCCGCCGACGGCGACTTCAACGGCGACGGCGTGGTCGACCTGCTCGACTTCGACATCCTCGCTCAGAACTTCGGCGCCACGAGCCCGGCGACGGTCCCGGAGCCCGCTTCGCTCGCGTTGCTCGGCTTGGGCGCGGCGGGCCTGCTCCCGGGGCGCGGGCGTCGCCGTCGGGCCTGAGGCCCCGTTCCCCATCTTGACTGGCCGGTCCACCCGCGCCATCCGGGCACTCTTTCGGGTGCGCTGGACGGCTAGGCCCGCTTCGCGTGAATGGCGGCGTAGTTTTGCCGACCACGGGGTGTGCAGCCGTGGGGGCGCCGTGTCGCGGCGTGCCCGTGCCCCAACCCACTTCCCAGAGCCCGCCGATGAAGCGCCACGCCCGATTGCTCTACGCCGTTGGCCTCGCGCTCGGCCTTGCCGCGCCTTCGTCGGCGAGCGCCACGCCGCAGCGCATCCTGTTCCTAGGCGACTCGGTCACCCAGGCCGACGACCAGCACCTCAGCTTCCGCTATGAGGCCTTCAAGGGGCTCGTAGACAGCGGTCAAATCCCCGGCGTCGACTTCGACTTCGTCGGCTCTTGGCAAGACCACTTCGGCGGCGACCCGACATTCCCGGATTATCAAGGCTATTCCTTCGACCGCGACCACGAGGGTCACTGGGGCTGGCGCACCTGGCAGATCCTCGAGGGCGACGCCTTCCGCAGCCCGCCCGAGAACTCGGGCACGGGTAAGCTCGACGTGTGGCTCGACGGCTACACGCCCGACGTCGCCTTCGTCCTGCTCGGCACCAACGACATCAGCCGCAACAACCCCGGCAAGCGGCCTTGGCAGCCGACCGAGGTCGCCCCGCGTGTCGCCGAGGTCGTGCGCACGTTGCAGGCCGACAACCCGTACGTGCGCGTGATCCTGGGCACGCTGATCCCCCGCTCGGGCGACTCGCACGACAACGAGATCCCCGAGTTCAACGCTTTGCTGCCCGGCGTCGCCGCCGACACCACCACGGACACGTCGCTGGTGCAGGTGCTCGACCTCTACTCGTCGCTCGATTGGACGATCCACAACTACGACGGCACGCACCCTAACGAGACCGGCGAAGCCATCATCGGCGGGCTCATCACCCCCGCGCTCCTGCCCGCTACGCCCGGCGACGCCAACCGCAACGGCGCCGTGGACCTGCTCGACTTCGACCGTCTCGCTCAGAACTTCGGCACGGGTCCCGCGTTCGCGGGCGGCGCCTACAACGGCGACTTCAACCGCGACGGCGCCGTCGACCTCCTCGACTTCGACTTGCTCGCCCAGCACTTCACCGGCGGGGCCCCCACCTCCGCCGGACCCGTCGCCAACCCCGTGCCCGAGCCCGCGAGCCTAGTCGCGCTCGTTGCCGCGGGCCTCTGGATCGGCCGTAGGCGCATGGCGTAACGGGGCCGCTGCGGTGTGCTCCGGGCGATGCATCAGGATGGGCCTCTCAGACCTACTTCCGGGGGGCGGCGCCCGCTACCCTGACGCCGTGCTCGCCTGCCGCGTCATCCCGTGCCTCGACGTACACGCCGGCCGCGTGGTCAAGGGCGTGAACTTCGTCGGCCTGCGAGACGCCGGCGACCCCGTCGCCGTGGCCGAGCGCTACGACGCCCAGGGCGCCGACGAGCTCGTGCTGCTGGACATCACGGCCAGCCACGAGGGGCGCGACACGCTGCTCGACGTCGTCCGCGCCGTCGCCGACCGGTGCTTCATGCCGTTCACGGTGGGCGGGGGCATCCGTACGACCGACGACGCCCACGCGATCATCTCGGCCGGCGCCGAGAAGGTGAGCCTCAACACCGCGGCCGTGGTCGACCCCGACGTGGTGTCCAAGTGCGCCCGCCGGTTCGGGCGGTGCGCCACGGTGGTCAACGTCGACCCCCGCCGAACCCCGGCCGAGGCCTTCGCCCAGCGTCGTGCCAAGCGGCACGCCGAGGGCTTGTGGGTCGGGCCCGGCGTCGACGATTTGGCCCGGGCCGGCATGTGGCTCGACCGCGTACGCCCGGAAGACCATGCCGGCGAACTCCCGGAGGACCCCGAAGGCGCCTACGTGTTCGAGGTGTGCACGCACGGCGGACGCAAGCCGACGGGCTTGGACGCCGTGAGCTACGCCGAGCGCGCCGCCGAGCTCGGCGCCGGCGAGATCGTGCTCACCTCCATGGACGCCGACGGCACGCAGAGCGGCTTCGACCTCGAGCTCACCGGGTTGGTGTCCCGCGCGGTGGGCGTGCCCGTGGTCGCCAGCGGGGGCTGCGGTTCGCCGTGGCACATGGTCGAGGCCGTACGGCAGGCCGACGCTGACGCCGTGCTCGCCGCGAGCATCTTCCACGACGCCATCTACACCGTGGGCCAGGCCCAGCAGGCCCTGCGCGACGCGGGGCTCGCCGCACGCCCGCCGGTCGGGCCGGCGTAAGCCCAGATAGTCCTGGGCGGCGGCTTGCCGGCGTTTACCATGCTCCCTGGGCGGTCCCGCCGATTCCGAAGGGAGCATCGTGATGGGTAAGAGTCGCATTGGGTTCGACGCAAGCCGTGTGTTGCTAGCGCGTGAATGGAGGCTGCGGCGTAGCCGTATGCCCGTTGTCTTCGCGATGACTCTGCTGTTGTGCTCTTGGATCAGCGCCAGCAGCCACGCCGACCCGTGGGATGAAGAACTCAAGCACGAGGTGATCGAGCTCGAGGTGGATGCCGTGGCGGTGTCCGACGACCCGCTGGAGTGGGAGCTGCTGCCCCCCGTACAAGAGCGCGTGCATGGCAATGCCCTCGAACACTACCGGCGTGCCTGGCAGTGGACCGAGATCATCCCACTTACGGATTGGGGGACGCTCTACGAGATGCCGATGGCAGAACTAGTAGAGCGCCAATCCCGTGCAGACGGTTTT
>JBCCXV010000200.1:0-5175 GCA_039191195.1 Planctomycetota bacterium | reverse complement strand
GCATCGGGCTGAGGCTGATGCGCGCGAATCGGCGCAAGTCGCGCAGGCCGATCCCCGACGCGAGGCGGGCCTTGTGCGACTCGGGCGCGATGACCAGCAGGTCCTCCTCGCCCAGCGGGTCGCACTCGATCCGCGGGTGGTGCACGGGCGGGCTGAGCACGGCGACCTCGAGGTCGTGGTCGTCCAAGCGGTCGAGCAGCGAGTCGGTGAGGTCCTCCGCCACCTCGAGCTCGCACTCGGGGTACTCGTCGCGCAGCTGCGCCAAGACCGGCGGGAGCAAGTAAGGCGACATCGTGGGGATCGCGCCCAAGGTCAGGCGCCCGCGGCCTTCTTCGACGGCGTCGGCGACGCCCTCGGCGACCTGGTCGACGGCCCGCACGGCCTGCCGGGCCCGGGGCAGCAGCAGCCGGCCCTGCTCGGTGAGCACGACCGACCGGCCGACGCGGTCGAACACGTCGAAGCCCAGCAGCGCTTCGAGCTTGCGGACGTGTTCGGTGACAGTCGGCTGGGCCAGGCCGAGCCGCGCGGCGGCCTTGCGGACCGAGCCCGCCTCGGCCGTGGCCACGAAGCAGCGCAGGTGGCGGGCTTCGGGCTTGTCTTCGGGCATGGCGGGGCGCTCGGATCGGGGCTCGGATGGTCGCGGCTACGGCCAAAGCACTGATCGGTAAATACGATCCTTTGCAGCGCCGCTTTACGATAGTCGCCGATCTTTACAGCCGCTACGCTTCGGTCCCGCGCCGGGTCTCGGCGCCCCCCCCTGCCCCTCACCCGGAGAGCCGCCATGTCCGCCAGCAACGGAACCTCGACCGCGCAATGCCCCGTACTCAACGGCGCCCTGAGTAACACCCGGGCTGGCGCCCACGGCAACGGCGACTGGTGGCCCAACCAGCTCAACCTGCGGATCCTCGCGCAGAACGGCCCGCAACTCGACCCGATGGGCGACGGCTTCGACTACGCCAAGGAAGTCCAGACACTCGACTTCGAGCAGCTGGCGCAAGACGTCAACGAGGTCATGACCACCTCGCACGACTGGTGGCCGGCCGACTACGGGCACTACGGCCCGCTGATGATCCGCCTGTCGTGGCACGCGGCGGGCACGTATCGCGTGCACGACGGGCGCGGCGGCGGGTCGTCGGGCAACCAGCGCTTCGCGCCGCTCAACAGTTGGCCCGACAACGCGAACCTCGACAAGGCCCGGCGGCTGTTGTGGCCCGTCAAGCAGAAGTACGGCCAGAAGCTCTCGTGGGCGGACCTCCTGGTGTTCGCCGGCAACCAGGCGATGGAATCGATGGGCTTCAAGACGTTCGGCTTCGCCTTCGGCCGTGAAGACATCTGGGAGCCCGAGCAGGACATCTACTGGGGCCCCGAGGCCGAGATGCTCGGCGACGAGCGTTACCGCGAAGGCCGTGTGCTCGAAACGCCGCTGGGCGCCGTGCAGATGGGCCTGATCTACGTGAACCCCGAGGGCCCGAACGGCGAGCCCGACCCGGCCGCGTCGGCGCACGACATCCGCGAGACGTTCGGCCGGATGGCGATGAACGACGAGGAGACCGTGGCGCTCATCGCCGGCGGCCACACGTTCGGCAAGGTGCACGGCGCCGCGCCGGACAGTCACGTTGGCCCCGAGCCCGAAGCCGCTTCGCTCGAAGAGCAGGGCCTGGGCTGGCGCAACGCCTACGGCAGCGGCAAGGGCGACGACACTATCACCTCCGGCCTCGAAGGACCCTGGACCCGAAACCCCGTCCGGTGGGACAACGACTACTTCGACATCCTGCTCAACAACGACTGGGAGCTCGGCGCCGGGCCCGGCGGCGCCAACCAGTGGTCGCCCAAGCCCAACGGCCACCCCGTGCCCGCCGCGCCCAAGGCGCACGACGCGACGGCGACGCAGACGGTCATGATGCTCACCAGCGACATCGCGCTGCGGACCGACCCGGCGTACGAAACGATCTCGCGCCGGTTCCACGCGAACCCCGACGAGTTCGCCGACACCTACGCCCGGGCCTGGTACAAGCTGCTGCACCGCGACATGGGTCCGATCGCGCGGTACCTCGGCCCCTGGGTGCCCGAGGAGCAGCCTTGGCAGGACCCCGTGCCGGCCGTCGACCACGCGCTGATCGACGACGCCGACGTCGCCGAGCTCAAGAAGGCGCTGCTGGCGTGCGGGCTATCGACGGCGCAGCTTGTGGCGACGGCGTGGTCATCGGCTTCGTCGTACCGCGACACCGACAAACGCGGCGGCGCCAACGGCGGGCGGATCCGTCTATCGCCGCAGAAGGATTGGGCCGGCAATGACCCCGAGCCTCTGACGAAGGCGATCGCGACGCTGGAGAAAGTGCAGGCCGACTTCAACGCGACGCTCACCGGCGGCAAGAAGGTGTCGTTCGCCGACGTCGTGGTGCTGGGCGGTTGCGCGGCGGTTGAAGACGCGGCGAAGAAGGCCGGCGTCGACATCACCGTGCCCTTCGCCCCCGGCCGTACCGACGCGACGCAGGAGCAGACCGACGTGGAGTCGATGGCGTATCTCGAAACGACCGCCGACGGCTTCCGCAACTACCTGCACCAAGACCACAAGCGGCCGTTCCCCGAGCTGCTGATCGACAAGGCGCACCTGCTGAGCCTCACGGCGCCGGAGATGACCGTGCTGGTCGGCGGGCTGCGGGTGCTCGGCGCCAACCACGGCCAGTCCGACATGGGCGTGTTCACCGACAAGCCCGGCGTGCTGACCAACGACTTCTTCACCAACCTCCTGAAGGGCGACGTGGACTGGAAGGTCTCGCCGCGCTGCGAGCACTTCTACGAAGGCCGCGACGACTCGGGCACGGTCAAGTGGCGTGGCACGTCGGTGGACCTCGCCTTCGGCTCGAACTCGCAGCTTCGGGCCCTGGCCGAGGTGTACGCGAGCGACGACGCGCAGGACAAGTTCGTACGCGACTTCGTCACCGCGTGGGACAAGGTGATGAACCTAGATAGGTTTGAGTTGGGCTGAGAGGATCGCTAAGCCCCTCAGGCAAAACCCGTCGCCACTGCTGGTCGGCGCGCAAGCGTGTGTCAGCGCTGACGAAGGGCGAGCCTTTCACGCGCTTGGGTTACGCGCGGCGTATGCGTCGTGACGCGAGGCCGAGGCCGGCGACCCCAAGCACGGCCAACGACGCGGGCTCGGGCACCGGCGTGGTGGAGAGGTAGGTGAGGAAACCCTCGGCGCCAAATCCTGTATCAACGGTTTTTCCCTGCAACTGACTACCCCCAATCCGGAAACGATTCGTCTCAAAGTCAGATAGTACGAACGAATCGGGGAGTAATGACACATCCGGCAAAGCGTCTTCGTCGATCAGCCAGATGTTGTAAGTAGACACGACAAAGTTGGAGTCCCCGACCTCGTCACCGAGCAAATCTACCGCAATACGAAACTCATAAACACTGGATGCCGGATCAAACTCTGCGCCACCGAACAAACTTCGGCCAGAGAACAACACTTCAACACCATTGATGCTCGTAGAAATCAAACCCGACGTATTGTTCCATCCGCTCGACTCAAAAGTTGTAAAGCCTGTAAACGGGTCGCCGGGGGCGAGCCCTGGGATGACGTTGTTCTCGTTCTGGGTGACCTCCGTGATCTCGCCGACGAAGTAGTACGTCACGAGTTGCGCGTGAGCCGTAAGCGGCACCGTCGATGTCAAGGCGAGCGCGGCGACGCCGCGGATCTTTCGTAGGCCGGGTGTGCGTATAGCCAGCATGTGTCTCTCTCCCCAAGGAAGCTGGTAAGTGACGCGGGCGGTTCCGCGACCTCTCAGACCAACCTAAAGGGACAAAGCCCCGTCACAAGGCCGTGCGGGCTTGTTCAAGACAGATGGGGAAGATCGCGATTGCGCAGCGGGTGAGCCGCGCCAGGCGTGTGAGCGATGCAAGCCTTGAGGGCCTGCCGTACGGATCGGCGGAGGGCACCGCGCGTGCGCGGTGCGCGACATCCAAAGGTGGGGGTTAGGGGGGGCGGGCTATCGCCGTCGGCGGCAAAGGCCCAGGCCGCTGAGGGCCAACAGCGAAGCGCTGGCGGGTTCGGGCACGACCGCGGGGGCCGAGGCGCCGAAGGCCCCGGCGAGGATGTCGAAGTCGAGCAGGTTGACCACGCCGTCGCCGTTGAAGTCTCCGGCGGCGGCGCCGGCCCCGGTTGTCGAGCCGAAGTTGCTCGCGAGGACGTCGAAGTCGAGCAGGTCGATCAGGCCGTCGTCGTTGGCGTCGCCGGGCAGGCTGAGGGCCAGGACGGCCATGGTGGCGCTGTCGATGAAGATCGAGCCGTTGTCGTTGGACCCGGGCTGGTTGAAGACGAACGCGAGGCGCGCCTCGACGGCGCCGACGGGGGCGACCCCGACGATGCGGTGATAGAGCCACTGGTCTTGGGCCATGAAGGCGTCGCCGATGACGGTTTCGAGTTCCTCGAGCAGGAACTCCGAGTCGTAGGCGGCGCCGAACTGGCTGTAGAACTCGATCTTCATGAAGGCCTCGTTGCCGGTGCCGGTGATGGCGTCCTCCGAGCGTGTCAGGGCTTGGGCGCTGACGGTGACCCGGTCGCCGGGCGTGATGGCGACGGACTGCGAGACGCCGGAGGTGTTGGCCTCGCTGGTGAACTGGCCGAAGAGCTTGAGGGATCGCGCGCCGTCTTGGGGGGTGCCCCATTCGGAGAGGACGTTGTCGTTGGTGTCGCCGAAGGGGGTCCAGGCGGAGAGAGCGCCTTCGTCGTTCTCGAAGCCGCCGTCGGCGATGTCGGAGGTGGGGGGCGCGACCCAGTCGGGGCGTTGCCAGACGCGGACGTAGTCGATGTCGAACGCCGAGGGGAAGGGCGTGGTCCAGTCGGGCGGTCCGGAGTAGTCGCCGCCGACGGCGAGGTTCATGATGAGGCTCTTGGGCGTGCCTGGGATGCCGACGTCGGGCTCGTAGAGGGTGTAGAAGTTCACGCCGTCGACGTAGAAGCTGACGACGCCGACTTCCCATTCGACGGCGTAGTCGTGGTAGCCCTCTTGGAAGTTGGCGCCGCTCTCGTACCACTGGGAGCGGTACTGGCGGGAGTTGGAATCCCAGCCCCAGTGCAGCGCGCTGCTCACGCCGTAGGGCCGGTCTCCGCGGGCTTCCATGATGTCGATCTCGCCGCCTTGCGGCCAGGTGGCGGTGCGAGGGAGG
>JBCCXV010000199.1:0-5203 GCA_039191195.1 Planctomycetota bacterium | reverse complement strand
GCCGAGGCGGCAGGCCGTGCCGTGCTCGGGCACGACCGACTGGATGGTGTGGGCCACCCAGTGGACGCCGAGGTCGCCGGCGTCGTGGCCGTGCTCGTCGTTGAGCGTCTTGAACTTGTCGACGTCGACCATGAGCACCGAAAGCGGCTTGCCGCGCCGATCGGCCGAGGCGATGGATTCGTCGAGGCGTTCGATGCCGGCCTTTCGGTTGAACACCTCGGTCAGGGCGTCGTAGTTGGCGATGTGGTCGAGCTGGTCGTTGAGGACGGCGAGCTCGGCGTTCATGCGGAAGGCCTGCATGTTCTGCTGGGCCAGGTCTTGCTCGAGGGCGATGATGCGCTGGGCGGCCTGGAGTCGCGCCTTGAGCTCGGGCGGGGCGATGGGCTTGTGGATGAAGTCGTCGACGCCGGCGTCGAAGGCTTCGGTCACGGCGTCGGCCTCGGTGTTGCCGGTGAGCATGATCAGGTAGGTGAATCCGATGGACTCGTCGCCGCGGGCGGCGCGGGCGACGTCGAGGCCGGAGATGCCGGGCATGTTCCAGTCGGTGATGACCAGGGGGAAGCGTTCGAGCCGCATGCGCTCGAGGCCGGTTTCGCCGTCGTGGGCCCAGGTCACGTCGTAGCCCTGGCGGACGAGCAGGCGCTCGATGAACTTGGCCACGAGCTTGTCGTCCTCGATCAAGAGGACTTGGCTGCAGCGCGGGGCGCTGGATTGGGTGGGGCTGGGCGCGGGCGCGTCGCTCATGGCGTGGTGTCGGGCTCGGGGTGGAAGCGGAGGCCGAGTCGCTGCATGCGGGGCTTTAGGGGTATCGCCGCGCAGGGAGGCTGACTTAATCGGTGGGTCCCTTAAGGGGGTATCGCAGGGCGCCGGCGGGGGCTTGAGGCGCGATTGACGGGCCAAGCCCCGATAACCGGGCCCCGGGTCGCGGGGCCTGATAAGCTTCGGGGTCGGCGGACGCCGGGTCGCCCGCGCCCGCGAGGCCGATTGAGACCCCGCCCGCCTCCCGCCGCCCGCTCCCCCAACCCCCGCGAAGCCCGCCCATGGCCACCAGCTACGGCGCCCTGTCGTCCGAGTTTTACGTCAACCAGAAGCTCGCGGTGAAGATGGACCTCCCGTACGAGCGCGAGACGGTGCTGCACTTTTTCGACCGGATCCGGCGGACGCTTCCGGCGATGAACCGGTTCCGGCGGTACGAGGGCGAGTTGGCCCTGGAATCGTCTCGGCGGGAGTCGCGGTACTCGTGGCTAGCCCTGCGCCAGAACTCGATCCGGTCGGGGCACGTGAACCCCGAGTCGATGGAGGAGGCCTTTGGGTACCACAAGCTGCTGCTGGAGCAGGCGCCGTTCCACCTGACCATCAGCCCGCTGGACATCGACCACCTGGAGCTGATGCTGGGCTTCGACCTCGAGTGCAAGCGGGACCACGACGAGGTGGTCCGCCACGCGCTGTACGAGGGCGGCCCGCTGGGTGAGCTGCTGACGGTCGAGGGGGCCAAGACGCTCGACGTGCAGCCGGTGGTCGGGTTGCAGCTGACCGACTCGGGCGACAAGCAGGCGTATTTCGAGGTGAAGACCCGGACCAAGAGCCGTCGGGGCAGCGCTAAGCGCTACGCCGCCGAACCTATCAGCCTGTTCCTGACGATCCGGCGGTACGGACCGATCGAGAGCCTCGACGTGCTGCCGGCGGTGTTTGATGAACTCGCCGGCGACGCCGAGATCCTCGCGGCGGACCGGCTGGTGCCGCACCTGCTGACCCCGATCAGCCGTCAGATCACCAGCAGCGCGTAAGCGGCCCGGTATCCGGGTCACCCGGCCTGGCGCGCGGCCGGCGGCTCGGCGAGCACTTCGCGGGCCAGGGCCCCGAGATCGACCATGTTGTCCAGGCGATGGGCGTGCGGGCCGAGCGCCCCGTCGGCGTGGGGAACCCCTTGGCCTCCGACGATCAAACGCACGCCCTGTTGGGCCAGCTCGGCGGCGAACGCCCGGAACTCGGGGGCCGGGGGCCAGGCCTCGGGCACCGAGCCGGACAGCCAGACCAGCCGGGCGTGGTGAGACGCCACGGCGACGCGCAACGTCTCCAGCGGGGTCTCGGGGCCGAGGTTCACGGCTCGGAAGCCGGCTTCGGCGGCCACGGCCGAGCACATGAGCGACGGCAGGATGTACGGGTCGCCCGACGGGCACCCGCCCAGCGCGACCGGGGGGGCGTCGGCGGGGTCGGGGTGGTCGCCGGTCTGGTCGCCGGCTTGGGGGAGCATCGACCGGAGCTGGTACACCACGCCGATGGCCGCGTCGGTGGCGCGGTGCTCGACGCAGATGCCCTCGGGCGAGTGGCGCCAAATCGTGCCGATGTGGTGCATGGCGTGGCGGACCGGGCCGTCGAAAATCTCGGTGAGCGCGGCCCCGCCGAGGTAGAGCTCCGCGGCGAGCGCCCGAGCCTGATCGGCGCGGCCGCGCAGCAGGAGGTCGGTGAAGGCCTCAATGGCTTCGGTGGGCCCGGTGGCCTCCAGGCCCGAGGGCGCGTCGGGCAGGCCCAACAGGTCTGGCCGTACAACCCGGAGCTTGGCCTCGCGCACGAAGCGGACGGCCTCGGCGATCTCGATCCGCCGGTGCCCCCCCACCGTGCGCGACACGCGGACCTTCCCGGCGTCGGCCCATCGCTTCAGCGACGACTCGCTCACGCCCACGGCTTGGGCCAGGTCTCGGGGGGATAGCGTGAGTTTCATGGGCTCGAAGTAGAGATCGGGCCAAGGGCCCGTGAGACGGCCAAAACGGCCAGATCGGTCTCCCCGATGCTATAGGACACGCCGGCCCTGGGCTACGATGCGGCCGTGCCAACCGCGACGTCCGCGATTTCGACCAAGACCCCAGGCGGCTTCGGGCTCACCCAAGCGGACTTGCCCGACCTGACCGAGGCGCCGATCGACCCGCACGCCTGGTTTGCGGCGCCCGGCGCCCCCGTCGATGCGTCGAACCAAGGTCGGCCCCCGCTGGACCTGGAGATCGGCTCGGGCAAGGGCACGTTCCTGGCCCAGCAGGCGCCGCTCGAGCCGGAGGTCCGCTGGCTGGGCGTCGAGTACGCACGGGCGTTCTGGCGGCACGCGGCGGACCGGGCTCGGAGGCACGGGCTGGACAACGTCCGCGTGCTGCACGCCGAGGCGGGGTCGCTGGTACGGCACTACCTGCCCGACCGGAGCGTGCGGCAGGCGCACATCTACTTCCCCGACCCTTGGCCCAAGGCGCGGCATCACAAGCGGAGGCTGGTCCAGGCGCCGTTCCTGCAAGACCTCTGGCGTGTCCTCGACGACCCCGCCCCGGAAGTCCCGAATCCGGAAGGCGCCAACCCCGAAGTCCCGAACGTGGACGTCGCGGAATCGGCGGTTGGGTCCGAGAACGCACCGCCGGCGCCCCGGGGCTGCGTCCGCTTGGTGACCGACCACGCCGACTACTTCGCCTGGATGCAAGAGCACGCCGAGCGCGTTTCCCCTTGGTTTGAGCGGTTGCCGTACCGCGCGGCGGCGTCGGCGGACGACGGGGAGCTGGTCGGCAGCAACTTCGAGCGGAAGTATCGGGTCGAAGGCCGGACGTTTTCTGGGATGATCCTGCGGAAGCGCGCCGATGCGCCCGTACCCGATCGAGCCCCGGCCGGAACGACGGCCGGACTGACGGCCGACCCGACGGCCGACCCGACGGCCGACCCGACGGCCGACCCGACGGCCCACCCCAGCACGCCCCCGCGAGAGACGCCATGACCGACCGCCCCGCCCGCCCGCTTGCCCGGATGTCGACCCGCTCGCCCTTGGGGCTGGCCATGCCCTGCCTGGCCGCCGGTTTGATCGCCGTTGCGGCCGTCGCCCTAGGTTGCGGGTCCGGACCTTCGTCGAGCGGCGACGCCCCCGCCGGCGCCCCCATCGCGCTGGCCGAGCCGGTCGCGATCGGTAGCCACCGGCACGGGTCGGACGCGACGCTGACCCTGGCCCCGGGCGTGTACCTGATCGACTCGGCCATGCAGGCGCACGGCATCGGCTCGGGCGCGCTCACCGACGCCGTCCAGAACGTCGACTGGGCCACCCAGCAGGTCCTGGTCGCGACGCTCGGCGAGCAGCCGACCGGCGGGTACTGGACCCGCATCCACAGCGCCCAACGCGAGGGCTCGACCCTCTACGTGCAGTACACGGCCAACCAGCCGGCGGGCCCGGCGAGCACGGTGATCACACGGCCCTACTGCATCGCCGTCATCGAGCGTCAGCCCGGCGTGACCCGCGTCGTGGGCGAGAGCCGTTCGGTCCGCGGCGAGCAGCCGCCGGCGTAAGGATCACGGAGCCTCTATCGCACCCGGCGGCAGCTCACTGCCGAACTCGGGTTGACCGACTGCGGTGAGGATATCGACGGCGATTCTCTGCTCCCGCCATCGATCTGGCGGTGCGGTGGAGAGATACACCAGCGAGGGGAAGACCCTTGGAGACCTGATCTCGGAGTGAATCCGTAGGTCGCAGCCGGCTTCCCTCTCCACAACCTCGACCGTGCTTGCTGTGATGCCCAAAGAAGGCGGAAACGGGCGTGTGATGCAAGTCGCACGCCGCTGTTCGTGATCAATGGCAAAGGCAAACGCATCCGGTTTGCCTTGAGCCCAGCTCCGTTTGCGGCTGTACTCCGGCCGTTGGAGAACGGAAACCGTCTGCTTCCAGACATAGTCGGGCGACTGCGGAAGACGGATGACCGTGGCCTCGGGCGCACAGCCACCCAGACCAAGCACGAAACAGGTCAGTGCCACGAGACACGCCGCCTGTCGAGACATGGCAAGCCTCCACGTTTATGAGCGATCGGGCGTGCGCAGCGCGTCGTCGAGCCAGGCCGTTTCGTCACCCGGTCCGGGGCCGGCGTCGGCTGGGCTGTCCGCGTCGGCGGTTTCTGATTCCGGGGACGCCGGGGCTTCCGGGGGTTCCGAGGAGCCGGGGCCCAGCTTGCCGAGCTTGCGGGCGACCTTGTCGAGCAGTGCGTTCACGAAGCCCGGCGAGTCCTTCGAGCCGTAGCGTTTGGCCAGGTCGATCGCTTCGTTGATCGCCCGCTTGGCGGCTTCGCGTTCGGACGCCACCTCGTAGATACCCAGGCGCAGCACGGCCCGGTCGACGGGCGGTTGCCGGTAGGCCGGCCACTGCGGCGCCAGCTCGCCGGTGAGGGCGTCGGCCTGTTCCCGGGCGAGCCAG
>JBCCXV010000198.1:0-5243 GCA_039191195.1 Planctomycetota bacterium | reverse complement strand
CAAGACCGGCGACAAAGACTTCCTCCGCAAGCACCGCCACGCGCTCCAACGCGCCATGGACTGGATCTCCGCGCACGACTCCAACAACGACGGCCTGCTCGAAGTCCCCGAAGCCAGCGACTGGACCGACCTCTTCGGCCGTTCCTACAACGTCCTCTACGACGAGGTCCTCTGGTACCGCGCCAACGTCTGCTTCGGCCGGATCCAAGAGATGCTCGGCGAGCACCAGTCCGCCGCCGACTACCTCGATTGGTCCCAGTTCATCCAGGGCAAGGTCCTCCACACCTTCTGGCCCCAGTCCGAGGCCGCCGACAACGGCATGACCAAGACCTTCGCCGACTCCCAGTTCTCCGTCGGCGACGCCCGCTACCTCCTCGCCGAAGTCACCCCCTTCGCCTTCAACTGGCGGTGCGACGTCTACGGCAACGTGCTCGCCTTCCTCATGGGCCTGCTCGACGCCGAACGCGCCCGCACCGCGCTCGCCTACTGCTGGGGATGCGGCGTCAACGAGCCCTGGCCCGTCGCCAACCTCTACCCCGTCGTCCAGGCCGGCGACCCCGACTGGAAGAGCTACTACGCCGTCAACCTGCTCAACCTCCCGCACCACTACCACAACGGCGGCATCTGGCCGTTCATCGGCGGGATGTGGTGCCGGTTCATCCACCGCCTTGGTCAGCACGACGTCGCCTGCCAAGAGCTCGTCAAGCTCGCCAAGCTCAACCGCCTGGGCACCCGCGACGAGTGGGAGTTCAACGAATGGGCCCACGGCAAGACCGGCCGGCCCATGGGCAAACGCTACCAGGCCTGGAGCGCCTCGAGCTTCATCCGCGCCTGCGAAGAGCTCCAGGTCGGCGGCGCCGAAGACCACGGGTGAGGCGCTCTTGTTCCGCTTCTGCGGAGTGACACACCACGATGGCTTACGAAGGATTTGCAAGCTTAAAGCCGATTCATCAACGGTCCGCCCTGCTGGGATTGGCCGGCTTCTGCTTGACTGTGGTCTCGGTTTTTCGCTTCTTGGAATCGGGAAACGAACCGTTCATGATTGTGATGAGTTCGTTTGAGCCGCTTGTCTATGTTGGCTTCGGTTGCGCCATGATGGTGATTTGGGTTCATTGGTCAGGCTGGGTGACCCTGTTGGTTATACGGCGTCGCGCGTCTTGGGCGATGCTCATGGGGCTGCCCTGGGCTGGCTTCATGTGCTTTCTGCTGTGGTACGCAGTTACGGTTTACGCCGGCGATTCCTATCGCGCCGACAACCCGCATCCGAGCTACGTCGACCCTGCCGAAAGGCCAGAGATATCAGCAGGGACCTGGAGAGATCTGCCCGCAATGACTCCCTCCACGCTCCCCGCGCCGCCCGCCGAAGGCGATGACTGATGCACCCGGCCAAGCCAAACACTCGGGATCGGTGGATAGTTAGAGCGTTCATGGGCGTCGGCTTGGCGATGTCGATGCCCGCCTACTTGCTCGCTCGCTACCTGCAAGGGCTTCGCCCGATCGACCAGGTCAATACCGAGTACGAGATGGTCTGGATGGTTGGCGTGCCAGTTGCGATCGCCGTGGCATGGCTCCAGTGGTTCGGCTGGGCCCTGTGGATGCGAAATCAGGGCAAGGCAGGCAAGACGCTACTGCTCTGGGTGACGCCCTGGTCGCTGCTGCAGATCGTGGCCCTCCTGTGGGTGGCCTACAGCTACGCCAGAGACCAGCATGCTGCCGATGTCGATTGGCGCACACGATAAGGCTCAGTGCGTAAACAGTCGTAGACCGGTCATCGACATGGTCATGCCGTGCTCGTTCGTGTCGGCCGATAGCATGATGCCATGACTTCCGGCGGCGCCGAGACCAACCCGACAAAGCCAATTTTCGTTTGCCTCTTGTTGTTAGCCAGTATTCCGCTTGCGATTGCCTCATTCGCTTGCGCTATGGTTGCCGGGATCGACGAGCCTTTCATGGGTGGTGCCTACCGTCCTGCGTCATCCTTCAAGTACTTAGGACTGCCGTGCATCGTGGCGCTTCTGTGGATTGAATGGCTCGTCTTGCTTGTGCAGGTCGTAAGGAAGAATCGACTGCGTGCTCTATGGCTATTCGTGTTCATTTGGGCGTTGCCCTGGGCGTTGTTCTGGCTTTACGTAACCACGGGCGCTATCTGGGAGTACTCGGGCGACGTTTGGCGGTGGGAGACCCACTGGGTGCCAAAGTGGACCGAGCGGCACCGAGCCGAAGAAGCCGCGAGAGAAGCTGCCGAAGCTTTAGGCCATCAGCCGAGCCCGCCGAGCACCGCGCCCTCCCCGGATCCCGTCCCGTGAACACGAGCAACCCCCAGAAGTCCATGCGCCGGTTCTGGGTCTCGGGCACGGTCTTGTCTCTGCCCGTCATGGCCTACTGGGTGTATCTCGCGGGGTACGACTTCACCGCCGACCTCAAGTGGGACTTTGAGTTCGCATGGCAGGTCGGGGTTCCCTGTGCCTTGGCCGTCCTCTGGCTGCAATGGCTAGGGTGGGTTGTGTGGCAGGTTGCGCGCGGCCGTATGAACCCCGCGGCGCTCTACCTGGGGTCGCTCTGGACGGCGTGGCAAGGCGTCTCGCTGGTCCTGATCGCCTACAGCTTCGCCCACGGCCACTACGAAGCGGACGGCGATCGCGTCTACGAGTACTGGCCGTAACGCCTAGTGCGTAAACAGCCGCAGCCCGGTCATCGACATGGTCATGCCGTGCCCGTCGGCGGCGGCGATGAGGTCTTGGTCCCGCGTCGACCCGCCGGGCTGGGCGACGTGCTTTACGCCGGTGCGCGCCGCGCGGTCGAGGTTGTCCCGGAACGGGAAAAACCCGTCGCTGCTGATCCCGACACCTGCGAACCCCTGCACCCACTCTTGAGACTCTTCCGGGGTGATCGGCTCGGGCGCCGCGCCGCCGTTGGCCTGGGCGAGGTCAGCCCGCTCCAGCTCGCCGAGCTCGTCGTAGCGCACGAAGGCGTCGACCCAGTTCACCTTGCTGGTCTTGGGCGAGCCCGCCGGAAATCTCGATACCAGTTCCTTCGTCTTCGGGTGCATCTTCAGGAAGAACCGCTCGGCCTTGTCGCACGCGAGCCGGGTGCAGGCGATACGGCTCTGCTGCCCGGCGCCGATGCCCACCGCCTGGCCGTCCCACCCCAGGGCCACCGAGTTCGACTGCGTGTACCGCAGCGCGATCATCGCCACCACCAGTACGTCGCCGGCGGCTTGCGGGCGGTCGAGGTTCGCCGTTACGACATCGCCCAGCGTCGCGTGCGTGATCGGCGTGACGTCGTCGGTCGACTCGATCGTCAACCCGAAAGCCGTGCGCACCGTCTTGGGGTCGGGCTCATACGCCGGGTCGATCTCGAAGACCCGGTACCCGCCTTTCTGCTTGGCGGTGAGGATCTCCAGCGCCTCGGGCTCGTAGCCCGGCGCCACGATGCCGTCCGACACCTCGGTTTTCAGCAGCAGGGCGGTGGGCTTGTCGACGGTGCGCGAGCAGGCCACGAAGTCGCCGAACGACGCCGACCGGTCGGCCGACCGCGCCCGCGCATACGCCGACGCCAACGGCGAATACTCAAACTCCCCCGGCGAAGGGAAGAACTGCGCCGCGCACAGCTCCGGCGTGACCGGCTTGCCGATCGCCGCGCCGGCAGGCGAGACGTGCTTGAACGACGTCGCCGCGGGCAGGTCGAACGCCCGGTCGAGCTCGCGCACGAGCCGCCAAGCGCTGATCGCGTCGAGCAGGTTGATGAGCGACGGCCGGCCGTTCACCACCCGCAAAGGAGGCTCGCCATCGCCGTCGTACCGCAGCACGGCCGAGGGTTGCTGGGGGTTCAGGCCATACTTGAGCGCGATCTCGGGCATGCGGGTCAATCGCTCCGACGCTCCGGAGAGCGTGAGAAGGTTTGGGTATGCGCAAGCTCAGGGCGACGCGGGCGCGTCGTCCGCATCGCTGCCGCGACTTCCGGGGGCGCTGCTTCCGGGGGCGGGGGCGCCGGCCTCGCGGTCGTACAGCGGGTTCCAGCCGGCGTTGCGGTCGCGCAGCGACTCGGAGTGCTCGGGCGTCCAGCCCACGTTGCGCACCGCCGAGGGCCGGATGGGCGTCTCGCCAGGGCGCCCGAGGTCGACCACGCTCACGGCCGGCGTCTGCACGTCGATCCACACGATCCGGTGGTCCGACGCTTCCAGCAGCGCCGCTTGCGGGCCCGCGCTGTCCGGCCAGAACACCCCGGCTCCGCTGAGCAGCAGCCCACGGCTGGGCAGGGCGTAGTCGACGCGCAGGTTGCCCGAGCCGCGAGTCGGCGCGTCGTCCCAGTCGGCCGTGTCTTGCTCGTGCGGGCTCTGGTGCGTGAGGTTGGCGCCGCCTTGGTCGAGCGAAGCCAGACGGGCGCCCTCGCTGGTCGGCGCGAGCGACGTGTTGATCCGCGGGTGGTTGAGCAGCCGCGGCGCCGCGTCGGCGAGCGACTCGCCGTCCTTCGGGTCGGCGTTGAGGTCGCCGAGCACGATGAACAAAGCGTCTTGCGGCAGGCGGCCGGGTTGGCCGGCGTCGTCCACGAGCCACTCGGGCCCGCCGCCGGGCTCGGCGCGCGTGAGGTACTCGGCCCAGAGCCGGACCTCGTCGCGGTTGCGCACGCCGTTGCGGTCCTCCGGCCCGTCGAACACCGGCGGGGTCGGGTGGCTGACGAGCAGGTGGATCGCCCGGTCGCCCAGCAGCACCGGCACGTCGGCGTGCGTCTTGCTCGACAGCCGTAGCGCCGGCACGGCGTCGCGCGGGAAAGCGCCGCTCGGCGGGCCGGCGCCGGGCATCGCCGTCCAACGCAGGTTGCGGAACGTGCGCACCCGGTCTTGGTCGAGCGGCAGCTGCGACAGCACGGCCATGCCGTACTGCCCCGGGAAGGCGCCCCAGCCGTAGGCGTCGCCCGGGCCCGAGGGCGAGCCGTCGCCGTCGAGGTCGTAGCCCGTGAGTTGCCCGGTGTTGACGTGCGGCGTGAACGAGTAGGCGTAGTCGATCGGCGCCACGTCTTCGGCCTGGGCTTCGCGCAAATAGAGCTCGACGAACAGCTCAAGCGACCGCCCCGAAGGGTCGTGGTCGAACTCTTCTAGAGCACTGTCGTGGCCTTGGATTAAGAAACCCAAAGACCACGAGAGAGTTTTAATTGCTTCTGGCCACACGTCCAGACTGCGGCCTGTTGCGGCTGCCAGAGCTTCTGATGTTAAGAAGTTCGCGTTCTGCAACCCTTTGCAGGGT
>JBCCXV010000197.1:0-5276 GCA_039191195.1 Planctomycetota bacterium | reverse complement strand
GCGGTGGCGAGCGTGGAGCCGGAGCGGCCGCGGGTGCGGTTTGACGACGAGGCGGTGGCGCGGGTGCACGCGTTCTCGTGCGGGGCGCCGCGGCTGATCAACGTGGTGTGCGACAACTGCTTGCTGATGGGCTTCGTGCGCGAGGCGCGGAGCATTGGCGTGGAGCTGGCCGAGCGGTCGATCCGAGACATGGTGGCGGTGCTTTCGGCGGAGCCTTCGACCGCGTGGTCGGGCCCGGCTTCGCTCGAGCGCCCCCTGAGCCTCGCGGGATAAGCAACGATGGGTTACATCTCCGACGCACTGGAACGGGCCCGGGAACGGCAAGCCGAAGAAGAGCGGCGTGCGCGGGCGTCTCGCGAGACGACCCCGGCGCGGCCCCCCGCACTGCCGATGGCGCCGACCGTGGCGGCGAAGGCTCCGGTGACGTCGTCTGCGGCATTCGACGAGGACACGCCGGCGCTGCGTTTGGCCGAAGCGGCGATCGCTTCTCAGGCGGCGGCGCCGATGGCGCGCCCGGAGGCCGAGACGGCCCCGGTTGCGGCGGCCGAGCCGGCGTTGGCGATGCGGCGGGACGATCACTACTCGGGCGCGTGGCTGCGTTCGGTGGACGAGCGTCTGGTGGCGATCACGAACCCGGCGTCGCCGATGTCGGAGGACTACCGGTCGACGCGGACGTCGATCCTGGCGCGTCACGAGAACCGCAAGGGTCTGGTGCACATGATCACGTCGGCGACGCCGTTGGAAGGCAAGACGCTGACGACGGTGAACCTGGGCCTGAGCTTCGCCGAGCTTCGGAACCGCAAGACGGTGATTCTGGAGGCCGACCTGCGTCTGCCGAACTTCGCGGAGCTGATGGCGCTGGGCGAGCCTGCGGGGCTGATCGGCTACCTGCGGCAAGAGGTTTCGCTGGAAGAGGCGACGACGCGTTTGTCGGACGACGGCCTGGCGGTGATCCCCGCGGGCGGCCGGGCGCCGAAGGACGCGGTGAGCCTGCTGGCGAGCAAGCGGATGTCGGAGCTGGTGGGGCGTCTACGTACGGAGTACGACCACGTGATCATCGACACCCCGCCGGTGACGGACCTGGCGGACGCCGGGATCATCGGCGCGTTGGTGGACGAGGTGCTGGTGATCGCGCGGATGCGGCGGACGCCGCGGACGCTGATCGAGCAGGCGCTACGGACGCTGCAGAGCTACCACGCGAACGTGGGCGGGTTCATCGCGACGGACAACCAGCCGCGCTCGCACGGCAGTTACGCATACCGGTATCGGTACCGCTACCGGGATCGCTACCGGTACCGCGGGGCGTACCCGCATCAGAAGAGCGGGCGTCGCCAGCGCAAGGCGGCGTGATGCCTGGTGTTTCGAAGTCGCGGGCCTGGTCGCGCGAGGAGCTTGGACGATGACGCCCCCCCTGCCCGATGCCGGATCGCCGGCGCTGCCGCCCGACGCGGCTGAGTGCTTGGTGTTGGCGGGTGCGCCGCCGCGTCCGGGGGGCGAGGGCGCTTCGGGTCGCGCGTGGGCGCTGCTGTCGGCGGTCACAAGCCGTCGATGCGCGGGGGTGCTGATCGCGAGCGATGCGGCGATGTCGCTGGACGACTACCGGCGGCTGCGTAAACGCTGCGTGTGGGTGGGCTTGGCCCAGCGTGTGGGGCGTCGTACGCAGAGCCGTACGCTGGCCCGGACGGTGGGCGATGCGCTGCGGTTGCTTCGGCCGTCGAGCGTGCTGGCGTGCGATGCGGCGCTCGCGGGGTATGCGACGCCGGCGCCGGGTCGGCGTGTGCTGGTGGATATGGATGGGTGCGCGAGCGAGCGGCGCGGTCGGTCTTGGCGTCGTTCGGGGCGGCCCGGGCCGGACGCCGTGGCGGCGCGGCATGCGGATGTTGTGCTGGTGAATCACGCTGCGCTACGGGGTCGGGTGCAAGCCGAAGCGGTGGCGGTGGTGCCGACCGATGACGCGGGTCTGATCGTGGCCTGGCTGGACGGGAGTCCGGTACGGATCGAGACGCCGGTGCGGGTCCCGCCAGCGGCGGTGCTGACGGGCGCGGCCGGCAAGGTTCGCCGGGCGGCGTGACCGCTGGCGTGAAGTTCTTGAGAATGCGAGGGATGTCGCAGCGGCTTACGCGGTGGGATGTTTGTCCAGGTGGAGGACCTGGTCTTCGGCGTGGTAGCTGGAGCGGACCATGGGGCCGGACTCGCAGTGACGGAAGCCCGTGGCCTCGGCGTAGCGCTTGAACTCGGCGAACTCGTCGGGCGAAACCCATCGGCTGATGGGCAGGTGGTTCTTCGTGGGCTGGAGGTACTGGCCGATAGTGAGGATGTCGCAGCTTTCGTGGACCCCCGGGTACGTCGCGGCGGGGTGGGCGACGTCGGCGATGCGCGAGTCGGCGTCGGGCGCGGCGGCCGGTGCGTCGTGGCCCCAATAGGGGTTGGTGGACTGGCTGACCAGGGAGCCGCCCCGGCGGAGCTTGGGGCCGAGGTCGGGCTTGGTTTCGCCGGTGACGGTGCGGCTCAGGACGGCGCCCGGGGGTAGGTGGCGGTTGGGGTCGGGCACGGCCATCGGGTCGCGGTTGGTGGCGGGCGCGTCGGACGAGACGCCGGGCACGCGGGTGGCGGCCTGGACGTGCTCGATGAGCTCGTGGACCTCGTCGTCGGTCTCGCCGATGCCGACCATGATGCCGGTCTTGACGGTGAGGCCCTGGGCCTTGGCCCGGCGGAGCAACTCAACGCTGCGCTCGTAGATCGCCTGGGGGCGGACGACCTTGTACATGCGCGGCACGGACTCGAGGTTGTGGTTGAGGATTTCGGGGCGTTCGTCGAGGACGAGTTGGAGGGCGTCCCAGTCGCCGCAGAAGTCGGGGATGAGGACCTCGACGGAGGTCTCGGGCGAGTGGCGGCGGATCTCGCGGATGGTTTCGGCCCAGATCTCGGCGCCGCCGTCGGGCAGCTCATCGCGGTTGACGCTGGTGACGACCAGGTGCTTGAGTCGCATAAGGGCGGCGGCTTCGCCGACGCGTCGCGGCTCGTCGAGGTCGTACTCGGGGGGCCGGCCGGTCTTGATGTGGCAGAATCCGCAGGCGCGGGTGCAGACGTCGCCGAGGATCATCATGGTGGCGGTGCCGCGGGCCCAGCACTCGCCGAGGTTGGGGCACTTGGCGGATTCGCAGACGGTGTGGAGGCTGTAGCGATCGACGAGGGACCGGGTGTCGCGATAGCCGGGGCCGCCCGGGAGCTTGGCGCGGAGCCAAGACGGTTTGCGGCGCTTGGAGAACGCGTCGCCGGCGACTTGGTTGTCGACGACGAGGTGGCTCAGCGAGATCGGCGGCATTTGGGGAGTTTAGCGCGCCCCCGGGAGGCGGTCCGGGGGATTGGGGGTTGTCGCGCGACGCCTAGCGATTGGCGGGTCAGGCGGCGGCGATGTCGAGGTACTTGGCGACGCTGGGGAGGTCGCGGAGGACGTCGACGGTGGCGCGGATGGAGCCGGTTTCGCCCCGGGCGCCGGTGACGGGGTGGAGCTTGACCTGGCGGCCCTGCCAGAGGCGGACGCGGCCGCCGCGCTGGTTTTCCCACTGGTTCTTCTGGCGGGCGGTGCGGAGGCGGTCGTGCTCGGCGGCGACGGCGTCGTCCTTGCCCAGGAGGCGGACGATGGTCTTGCGGGCGGCGGCGGCCCGGGGCTCGCGGGCCACGGTGATGCGGATCTGGGTGCCGGGCTCGATGGCGTCGGGGGTCAGCGTGGCGGCCATGGGAGGGTCCAAACTGCGGGGGTGGTCGGGGCTGGCGGGGGCGTCCGGGGGCGGCCCTGGGGGGCGTGCCGAGCCGAGTAGTTTGCCCGGATCGGGGGCGGGGGTCAAGGGGCGAGCGCCGTCCGGGCTCGTGTTCGTGCGGGGGCGGTCTGCGGGCCGATAGCTGCGGTATGAGCACCGGCCGCCGATTCCCCTGGTTCAAGATCGCGCTGCTGACGGTGCTGCTGCCGATCGCGGCGGTGGCCGGGCTGGGGCTCTACAAGGGCGGGCGGGCGGCGGTGGAGGCCGAGGTCTACAAGGACCGGCTGCGCGAGACCAACGCGCGGTACCGGGACCTGGCCGGGCGGTACACGAAGGTGGTCAAGCGGTCGGCGGTGACGGAGCTGGACGTCTCTTCGGAGTCGATCGACGTGATCTTCCGGACGCCGCACGGCGAGGTTCGGCGGGTGGCGACGCCCTACCGCCCCGGCGACGAGGTGTACGTCGACTTCGCGCTGCTGGACGGGCGCCTGATGATCCGGCGGGTGTTCGAGAACCGGACGGCGCCGGCCGACGGCGTGGTGCTCGACGAAGCCTTGCGCGAGCTCGACTGGGACGGCCAGGGCATCGTGCGCGGGCAGGCGGTGTCGTCGGTGGTGACCGAGGGCCGCTGGGTGGTGAGCACGACCGGGAACGGCGCGCTGGACATCGCGCTGGTGGGCCCGCTGGAGCGCTCGGAGCTGGTGTCGGCGCCGCTGGTCGAGCCGGGCGAGCCGTTGGAGGACCAGCCGCTGACCGACCCCGAGTCGATCGGGGTGTTTGAGGTGGTGCGGCGGCTGCTGTTCTGATCGGCGGCGGGGGTCTGGCTTACAGCGCGACGATGTTGCGGAAGGCGGCGTAGCGCTGGTCGATGGCGGCGCGGTCGAGCGATTCGAGGCGTCCGAGGGAGAAGGCCTCGATGCTGAAGCTGGCGACGATGGTGCCGTAGGCGACGGCGCGTTGGAGTGCGGGGAGGTCGGGGTCGGCCTCGCCGGCTTCGGTGAGCGCGCCCATCATGGCGCCGGCGAAGCAGTCACCGGCGCCGGTGGGGTCGACGACCTTGGTGGAGGGGAACGCGGGCAGGGCGCCCCAGCCGTCGCGGTGCTTGAGGATCACGCCGTGCTCGCCCTTCTTGACGACGACGAACTTGGGGCCGAGTTCGGCGATCTTCTCGGCGGCGGAGACGGTGTTGGACTCGCCGGTGAAGTCGCGGGCTTCTTCGTCGTTGATGACGACGCCGTGGACGCGCTTCATGACCTCGGTGAGCTCGTCTTTGGCGGTGTGGATGTAGAGGTCGATGGTGTCCATGACCGTGAGGGCGGCCTCGGGCAGGCGGTCGAGCAGGGCGAGCTGGTTGACGGGCTGGTCGACGGCGGCGAAGACGAAGCGGCTGTCTTTGTACTGCTCGGGCATGGGCGGCGGGGGCTCGAGCAGGACGCCGAGCTCGACCGAGACGGTGTCGCGCTTGTTCATGTCGACGTGGTAGCGGCCGTGCCAGCGGAAGCTCTTGCCCTCGGG
>JBCCXV010000196.1:0-5318 GCA_039191195.1 Planctomycetota bacterium | reverse complement strand
GCGCTTATTCAGGTTCGGCCGACCCGCGATTATGACCGCGCTTCGTCGACCGACGCTTGGCTTTCTTCTTCGCCGGCGGGTTATCGGTCTCCGCGCCCGCGGGCGACTCCGGACGCTCCGCTGCGCCCGACTTCGACGACGCCTTCTTCTTCGTGCTACGCCGCGTCGTCGTTTTCTTCTTCGTCTTTTTCTTGGCCCCCCGTGAGGCCGGCTTGGCCTCCTCCGACGCCATCTCCGACAGCGCCTGCGCCTCCACCGCCACCGCCGCTCCGCCCGAACCACCCCCGGCCGTCTCCTCCGGGTTCGGCGTCGGGGCATCGCCATCCACCGAGGCCGCCGCCAGGCCGCGCAACTCCCGGTTGGTCTCGAAGATCTCCATCAGCACCTTGTTCTGCGCCGGCGAGGTGTCCCGCGTCGGAACCGCCGACTCCTGACCACGCACCGGCGCCGCGCCGCCCCCGCCCATCCCCGACGCCGCCCCCGCCAGCATCAGACGGTTCACCGCGCTCTCCACCCGCAGCACCACCCGCGTCAAACGCGCGATCTGGTCCTCGATCGCAACCATCGCCGTCGAACTCGGCGCCTCGCTCGTCAGGTTCTTCTGATCCCCGAACACCTTGTCCAGCGCTTGGGCCACCTTCTCCAGTGTCTCGCTCTGTTGCTGCGCCGCCACGTCGGCCGCCTGCTGTGAACCCGCCGCCGCCTGCGTGTGCGCCACCGCCGCGTCCGACGCCGAACGGATCGCCTCGCCCACCACCTCCTGCACCTGACGACGGATCTTGTCGCGGTCGATCACCCGGACCTGCTGGCCCCGATAACGCGCCATCAAACGGTCCACCGACACGTTCGTCGCCGACGCGTCAAACGCCGAATCGATCGCCGACGAAAACGGATCGTTCGGGTCGCCCGGCGAGCCCGGAACCATCGGCGGCTCGTCTGCCGGCATCCCCGGCCCCGCCATCGACCCGGCCCCAGCCACCGGCGGCTTCGGCACCGGCCGCGTGCCCGACACCGATGTCGCCGCAGCCACAGGCGGCGCAGGCACGGGCGGCGCTTGTGGCGGCGGGGGGGTAGCGCCGCCCGCACCGCCACGCGGCGCAAACGAACCGCGACCCGCAGGCGCCCCCCCGCCCGCCGGCCGCGCCGCCGCCCCAGCGCCGCCTTCGTCGGCAGGCTCCTCCAAAGACCAGATCTTCTGCGCCAGCACCCCGTTCTCGGCCAGCAGCGCCCGCGCCGCGTCCGCCGTCGACGCCGTCACGTTGCCCTCGATGGGCCGACGCGTCTCTTGAATCAGGCCCGAGAATCGGAATCGCACGCGCCGCTCCTGTTCATCACCCCGGGGCCGCCCTCAGCACCGGCCCCCTCCCTCATCGGCCGACTCGCCCCCACGCCTTGCCCGCACCCTACCCGCCCAACCCCGCTTCCCAAGGCTCGATAAAACACTCGACTTCTCCCCACCCGCCTTTATGGTGGGTTGCGGAGAGAGAAGCCTGACCCGCTCATCACCCCCATGTAGTCCCCGCAGGCCGCCCCGGCTGGCCCCGTGGCGCCGCGCGCACGCCGCCCTCAGGCCGTGCCCCGCCGCCCTCGCGGCGCTGCCGGCCGTGTGCCTCGCCGCCACCGCCCACGCCCAAACCGTCTCCCCACTCGAAGACGCCCTCGACGCCTGGAAGCCCCTCCAGATCGACTTCACATCCGCCTCGGTCTTCCAAGAGACCGCCGGCGCCGCCAACCCCTTCCTCGACCGGCGCCTCGACGTCACCTTCGAACGCCTCGACAACCTCGGACAACCCACCGGCGAGGCCTACACCGTCCCCGGCTTCTTCAACGCCGACGGCGCCGCCGCCGACACCCACGCCACCGCCGGCAACCAGTGGGCCGCCCGATTCACCCCCCCCACGCCCGGAACCTGGCGCTACACCGCCGACTTCCGCCAAGGCGCCGGTGTCGCCATCACCGACGACCCCACCCTCTTCGCCACCAGCGACCCCGCCCTCCACAACGCCACCGGAACCTTTAGCGTCGACTCCCGCGACGCGTCCGCCCCTGGCTTCCTTGCCAAAGGACTCCTCAAGCTCCCCGACGGCGGCGCCCGCTACCTCCAAACCCAAGGCGACGGCCAATACTGGCTCAAGGGCGGCGCCGACTCACCAGAAAACCCCCTCGGTTACCTCGGCTTCGACAACACCACCAGCGAGAACAACAGCGGGCCCGCCAACCAAAACGACTTCACCGGCGCGTTTCCCGAGCGCCGGGCCTACGGCCGGCTCCACCAGTTCGACACCCACCGCGCCGACTTCAACCCCGGCGACCCCACGTGGTCACGCGACCCCGCCGACCCCATCCCCAACACCGCCCCCGGCGCCCAGGTCGACACCGACGGCCAAAACCTCATCGGCGCCCTCAACTACCTCGGCTCACGCGACGTCAACAGCATCTACTTCCTCCCCATGAACCTCGGCGGCGACGCCCAAGACACCCACCCCTTCGTCAACCCCGTCAACGAATCCACCGACCTGTCCCCCGACAACGAGCGTTACGACGTCTCCAAGCTCGAACAATGGGAACGCGCCTTCGCACACGCGCAGCGCCAAGGCATCAACCTCCACGTCGTGCTCAACGAGGCCGAGGCCGGCAACAAAAACTTCTTCGACCAGTCCGCCAACAACCCCACCGCAAACCCCGGCGACGAGCGACGCCTCTACTACCGCGAGCTCGTCGCACGCTTCGGCCACCACAACGCCATCACCTGGAACATCTCCGAAGAGTTCAACGGCGCCGGCCCCGACCTCGGCGACGACACCGTAACCGGATGGGCCGCCTACCTCCAAAGCCTCGACCCCTACGACCACCCCGTCGCCGTCCACAACGCCGGGACCAACCTCGACAACATCTGGTCCAACCTCTTCGACGCCGAAGACAACCTCGCCCAGGGCCCGGTCTGGACCAACTCGTCCATGCAGCTGTTCAACCAGGTCAACCAGATCGAGAGCACCATCGAAAGCTGGCTCGATGTCACCGAAACACGCGGACGAGTCCTCCCCTTCATGATGGACGAGCCCGGCAGCATCGACAACGACGTGCCCGACGCCGACGGCGTCCGCCGCGCCATGCTGTGGGATATCTACCTCTCCGGCGGCCAGGTCGAGTGGTACATGGAAACCCGAGACCAATCCCTCGAAGACTTCCGAAGCGACGGCGGCGTCGACCTCGACCAGGTCTGGCGAGACACCACCGCCGCCCGAAACCTCATCGAAACCTACCTCCCCTTCTGGGAGATGACCCCCCGCGACAACCTCCTCGAAGGCGAAGCCTTCTACGACTACAACGGCGCCGACGCCGGCGGCAACGACACCGACCCCGGCGAGGTCTTCGCCCGCGCAGGGCAGGTCTACGCACTCTACTTCCCCTCCACAGGCGACCCCGCCCAAAACGACTTCTCCCAAACCGGAGACCTCATCTTCACCGGCGAAACCGGGACCTGGCTCCTCCAATGGGTCGACCCCACCACCGGCCAATTCGTCGGCGACGCCATCCCCATCACCGCCGGCGTACGCCTCGACCTCCCCGACGCCCCCGGCCTCAACGCCTCCGGCGAAAACGACTTCCTCGCCCTCGTCGCACCGCCAAGCTTCTTCCTCCCCGGCGACGCCAACGACGACGGCGCCGTCGACCTACTCGACTTCGATGTCCTCGCCCAGAACTTCGGCTCCACCAACCCCGACGGACCCGAAACCGGCGACTTCAACCGCGACGGCGTCGTCGACCTGCTCGACTTCGACCTCCTCGCCCAGAACTTCGGTTCCTCCGTGCCCGTGGTCGTCCCCGAACCCGCCTCCGCCGCGATGCTGCTTTTTTCGGGCTCCGCATGGATACGCGGGCGACGTCGCCGCTGACCTCACCGCCGTCGCCGCATCCCCACCCCCGCGCTCATCGCCAGCAGCAGGGCCGCGGTCGTGGGTTCGGGCGCCCGCGTGATGGTCAACGTCGCCGCGTTATCCCAGAAGTCTTGTCCGTCCACAAAGATGCCGTTGACATCAAACGAAAACGGGGCGCCATCAACAAACTCCCCGGAAAGCACGCCGCCGCGGAACAGGATGTCGAAGGGCTCGTTGAGCGTCAGCAGTGAGGTCACGTCTTGCCCATCGAAAGCGAACGACCGGCCTGTGATGTTCGTAGCGCTGCCGACAAAGCCGTTGACCGGCCCGTTGAATTCGCCACCGGCGATCTCAATGTGGCCGTTCAGAATCGCGGCCACGTCCCCGGCGATCACGCCGCCTCGGATGTTCACCGCGCCGCCCCCCCGCACGAGGAAGTCTGGACGCACCACACCGCCCAAGACATTGACGGTGGCGCCTTGACTCGCGCGGAAACCGTCGCCGACCACGCCTGCGAACACGTTGACCTCGATATTCGTGGTAGAGCCCCCGAAGGCTCCCGCCTCGAATCCCGGCTCGATCAGGCCGCCGTCGAACAGGTTCACCTGGGTGTCGGAACCCACGCTCCCGCCGACCGACATGCCGGAAGTGACATCGATGACCGCGTTGAATCCCGCGGGGTCCGACTGGCCGTGCGCCGCCCCGGACGCCAGTACGGCACACGCGAACGACAACCCCTTCACCAAACGCATCGCGCTCCTCCTTTGCTCTAGCACCTGGGCCGCCTACACCGGGGCCCTCGTGCGCAGCCTCAGTATGCGCGCCGCGTCGTTGGCGCAAAGGCCGGGTATGGCGGTTATCACAATCCTGCGAATCGCAACATCGCTCATGAACGGGCGACCACCCCGCACGCTGGACCAACACCCGCGGGATGTCGTCGGTCGAGCCGGCGGCATTGACGCTTCTTACCCCGACGCCACCATGACGCGGCGCAGGAGGTGTCGCGGCCCACCGCCCCCAACTCGTGCGCATGCGTGCAGACGCCACGCCCCTCGCGCTCGCCCGCCGACGACGTTGAAGCGCAGGGCCCGCGCGCGGTACCCTCCCGCCATGAGGCTTAACAGCCCCAATCTCCGGTGGGCCCTGGCCATCTTCACCCTCGTCTGGTTCGGCGCCGTCCTGCCCGGCCACGAGCGCGGCGCCATCCGCGTGCCCGGCTCTTCCGTGTTCAGCGGCCAAGCCGACCCCGCTCGCGCCGACCCCAACAACGCAGCCAACGCCTCCACCGGCGGCGCCCTGGTCGCCTGCCCGGCCTGCAAGCTTAACCAATCCTCTGAACCTTCCGAGAACGAAGACCCCAGCGACAACCCCGCGCCCTGCGGCGGCCTCTGCGCCCTCTGCCAACTGATCGCCACGCTCGACACCCCGCTCCCGGTCGAT
>JBCCXV010000195.1:0-5337 GCA_039191195.1 Planctomycetota bacterium | reverse complement strand
CGGAGCGGGTGCCGGAGGAGGTATGCGATCGTCCGGGCCTGATGAAGTGGTTGGAGCAGCAAGCGGGTCGGGACGAGGGCGAGCGGCTGCGGATGGACTGGTCGCACGTCGCCGAGGTTTCGCAGGAGGCGTTTGAGGCGGGTGCTTGCCCCGAACGGCTGGATCTGGGCGGGTTCGACCTGGCGCTGCGGTACCGCTTCCGGCCGGGGGAAGCGGACGACGGCGTGACGCTGGTGGTTCCGGTGGAGGCGATCGGTTCGATCGAAGCGGACCGTTTGGACTGGCTGGTGCCGTCGCGGTTGGAGGAGAAGCTGACGGAGCTGATCCGCGGTCTGCCCAAGGAGTCGCGCCGGGCGTTCTCGCCGGCGCCGGACACGGCCCGGTTGGCGGCGGGGCGGATGGTTTTTGGAGACGGGCCGTTCTATGAGGCGGCGGCTGATGCGATCGGCGCGGTGCGCGGCGTGGCGCTCTCGGCGGAAGCGCTGCGTGCGGTGGCGTTGCCGGACACGCTGAAGATGAACTTGCGGGTGGTGGACGAGCGCGAGCGCGTGCTCCAGGAAGGGCGGGACCTGGGTGCGGTGCGCGCGAAGCTGCGAGACCGGCTAGCGGAAGCGGTGAAGGCCGAGGGTGGCGCGGCGTGGGAGCGGTCGGGTTTGACGGCGTGGGGGGAGACGCCGGCGTTGCCCAGGCGGGTGATGGTGGAGTCGCGTGGGCTTCGTCTGCCGGCGTATCCGGCGCTCTTGGATGAGGGGGACTCTGCCGGGGTTCGGTTGTTCCCGTCGGCGTGGCGTGCGGATTTTGAGCACGCGCGGGGCGTGCGACGGTTGGCGTGTGTGGAGCTGGCGCCGCGGCTGCGCTCGCTGGTTCGTCACGACCGCGAGGTGCTGGCGCTCGCCCGCCGATGGTGTGCGTTGGACGCGGGCGGTCTCGGCGAGCTTGAGGCGAAGTTGCAACTGGTGTGGCGGATCGCCGGTCACGCGATGGGGCCTGGTCTTGATGCGGTGCGTGATCGGGCGACCTTGGAAGTGCGGCTGACCGGCGCTTGGGAGAACCTAGACGCGGCGCAGCGGGACGTGCTGGCGGGCGTGGGCGGCGGGCTCGAGGCGTGGTCGCGTGCGTCGGAAGGCTTGCGGCAGAGTCTGGGGCGGCCGGGCCGCGACGCGCTGCACGGGGTGATGCGCAGGCGCTTGGGCGTTTTGACCGAGCCAGGGTGGGTGTTGGATCGGCCGTGGGCGGCGCTGTGCCGTACGCCCGTGTATTTTGAGGCGTTGCGCGTGCGGCTGGATCGGTACCAGGGGCGGGTTGAACAGGACGCGCGTGGGTGGGCGTCGGTCGAGCCCTATGTGAGTGCGTACGACCGTTTGCTCCGGGCCTCGCCGGTGATGGCGGATCATCCGGCGGTGTCGGCGTATCGTTGGGCGGTGGAGGAGTGGTCGGTGGCGGTATTTTGGCCGGAGCGTGCGCTGGCGGATCGGCCAGACGGAGATGGCTTGCGTGCGCTGTGGCGGGCGGCGGTGTCGGCGTGCTGAGGGCGTGGTGCGCATGAAAAAGCCCCGCGCCGGGGCGCGGGGCTGTGGTGGTAACTGTGTGTTGTCGGCTTGGCCTTGGAGGGCTTAGGCGCGACGGCGACGCAGCAGGGCGGCGGCGCCGAGGCCGAGGAGGCCGAGCGAAGCGGGTTCGGGCACGGCCGCGGGGCTCGTGGCGCCGAAGTTCTGGGCGAGGATGTCGAAGTCGAGCAGGTCGACCGTGCCGTCATCGTTGAAGTCGCCGTCGGCGGCGCCGTTGCCCGTGTTGGAACCGAAGTTCTGGGCGAGGACGTCGAAGTCGAGCAGGTCGACGGTGCCGTCGCCGTTGGCGTCGCCGGGCAGGCTCGGGGCGCTGGCGAGTTCGACGACGAAGTCGTCGAAGAAGTGGGCGCCGCCGAACTCCTGGGTGAGGATGAACACGCGGGCGGTGGTGGTGCCAGCGGGGGCGGGGTCGGTGGTGCCGGTGAACTGGATCCAGTCGGCCGAGAACTCGTCGATGTCGTCGAAGTCGGTGATGGGGTTGGTGGAGTCGCTGTTGCCGGCGGTGCCTCCCGAGGCGTTGGCAAGGGTGGCGTCAGCGGCGTCGAGGAAGTCGATGAACATGAAGCCGATGGACGGCGAGGCGATGGGGTCGGAGGCGACGCTGGCGGCCCAGAAGCTGAAGTCGAGGACGTCGCCGGGGGCGGCGGGGACGTCTTGCCACATGCCGCCGAAGCCGAACATCTTGAGGCTGGCCTGGGGGTCAGTGCCGGAGATGAGTCCGGGGGTGTGGTTGACGGCCTGGAAGAGGCCGCCGCCGGTGGACCCGTTGGTGATGCTGAGGCCGCCGCCGGCGGGATCGACGAAGGCCGAGTCCCAGCCGGAGATCGGCACGGCGGGCACGAATCCGCCGGTGGTGAGGATGACGATTTCGTTGGGGAACGGTCCGGGGGTGAGGGCGTCGGCCTCGAAGTCGCCGTTGACGAGCAGGTTTTGGGCGGACGCCGAGGTGGTGGCGACCCCCATGAGGGCGGTGAACGTAGCCATTTTCGTGAAGCGTTGCATTGCGATCCTCCTGGGAAGGGTGGGGTGAAAACGAATCATCCAGTGAGACAGGGCTGCGGGCGCGACGTGCGCCGGCGGTACGAGAACAGGGTGAGGCTGGCGAGCGTGGCGAGTGACGCGGGCTCGGGGACGGTCCCTGGAAGCGCGGCGCTGGCTCCGGCGCCGAAGTTCTGTGCGAGCAGGTCGAAGTCGAGCAGGTCGATGACGCCGTCTTCGTTGAAGTCGCCGGCGCCGAGGGTTCCGAAGCCGCCGAAGTTTTGGGCGAGGGTGTCGAAGTCGAGGAGGTCGACGACGCCGTCGCCGTTGGCGTCTCCGACGAGGAAGAGCCGGACGTCGTCGACGTAGGCGGCTCCGCCCTCGAAGCCGGGCTGGTCGAAGATGATGCTGACGCGTGCGCTGGCGGCGTTGGCGGGCGAGGTGGCGAGGATGACGCCCTCGATCCATTGGTTGACGGGGCTGGCGCCGTCGACGAGGGTGATGGTTTGGGTGGCGCCGCCGATGACCTGTCCGCTGGCGTTGAGGAACTCGATCTGTAGCTGGTCGCTGTTGCTGGTGCCGGCGATGGAGTCGTTGCTCCAGACGAAGGCGTCGGCGGAGAGTCGGTAGAGGGCGTCGCCGGCGATGCCGGAGACGACCTGGGAGAGGTTGGTTTCGACGCTGCCGCCGGCGAAGGTGCCGAACTGCTTGAGGGCGTTGGCGCCGTCGAGTGCGCCGAAGCCGCCGCCTGGGGCTTCGTTGAAGTTGTTGGCGACGCCGGCCCAGCTGTTGAGGCCGTTCTCGAAGCTGCCGTTGATCAGCAGGCTGTCGGGGTCTGTGGGCAGGGCGCCGAGGCGTTCGATGAGGACGTAGTCGGCCTCGTAGATGTAGCGCTCGTTGTCGAAGGGGCTGGCGGCGGGCTGGAGGGCGGCGCTGAAGGCGCTGGGGAAATCGGACGCCGGGGCCCAGAAGTTGAGTCGGACGTTGGTGGGCGAGTCGGGGACGGTGTCGAACTCGGTGCGGACGAGGTTTCCGTTGACGAACCAGTCGAGGCGGTCGGGGCGCCACTCGACGCGGTAGGTGTTGAACTGTTGGAGGTCGATGCCGGGGATGTTGGCGAAGGCGCCGTCGCCGCCGACGTTGAAGCCGTCGTCGTCGAAGACGTTGGTGAGGACGCGGTCGTTGTTGTTGACCACGTCGTTGGAGAGGAGTTCGACGTCGATCTCGTCGCGGAGTCCGGTGTTGCTGTCGAAGTCGAAGGTGAAGAGGGAGCCGATGAGGCCGGGCGGGGGGTTGACGAGGCGGGAGCTGGTTTCGAAGGCGAGGCCGTCGAGCAGGTCGTAGCGCTCGATGGTCATGATCTCGGTGCCGACGAAGACGCCGCCGCCCCAGGTGTCGAGGGTGAGTTGGACGGCGCCGTTGACCAGTTGGGGCAGGACGGCGGTGCCGGTGCGGAGCTGGGTGCGGCCGAGGAAGGAGCCGGGTCCGGGGTCGGGCTGCTTCCAGGTGGTGAGGTCGAGGGAGGCCTGGTCGAACTCGTCGTGGACGAGCACCTGGGCGCCGGCGAGGGGCGCCAAGGCGGCCGCGAGGGTGGCGGCGGTCGAGATGGACAAAGCCTTGCCGATCACGGGGCGGCCTCGGCGGTGCGGGCGGGGTCGTCGGAGACGAGCAGGGGCACGTTGGCGGTGGCGGCGCCGCCGTGGTTGTCGTAGAGGTAGACGAACAGGCGGTAGGCGCCGGGCTCTTGGGGCATGCGGGCGCCGGCGGCGCGGGTGTCGGCGCGGGTGATGGCGTTTTCGACCTCGGCGTTGCGTTCTTCGAAGTCGCCGCCTTGGGCGACGCCTTCGGATGCGTGGCGGAGCACCCAGCGGGCGGTGAGCGGGTCGTCATCGGGGTCGGACGCGCTGATGCGTACCTTGACCGCGGCGCCGGGCTTGACGACTTTCGGCCCCATGAGCTGGACGGCGTCGATCTGCGGGACGCGGTTGGCCGGCGGCTGGCCGGTCCACATGGTTTGGATGACGTCGACGGACCCGGTGCGGGCGCCGTCGCGGAGCCACATGCCGAACCAGGTGTCGGTGGTTTCTTGCTTCTCGCCCCAGAGGAAGGTGTAGGCGCCGAGGGAGAGCCCGGGGTGATTGAGCACGGCGTTCTGATAGCCCAAGCGGTAGAACTCGGCCTTCTCGGTGCTGGTTTGCTCGATGGGCAGGCCCCACTCGGTCTTGCCGACTTCCCACTGGCCGAGCACGCCGTGCTCGGTGATGAGGTAGGGCTTGGTGGGGTTGAGGTCGCGGTAGCGGTCGCCGACGTTGACGATGCCGCCGTAGGTGTTGATGCCGATGGCGTCGATGCTTGGGCAGTGCTCGTGGGGCATGCGGACGCTCTTGCCTTCGTGGCCGAGCTCGGCGATCACGGTGATGGCCGGGTGGTTGGGGTCGAGGTCCTTGATCATCGCGGCGACGTCTTCGACGGCCTTCCAGACGGCGACGGGGTCGCTGGTTCCGTGCTCCATCTCGTTGCCGACGGCCCACATGAGGACGGCGGGGTGGTCTTTGTGGGCGAGCACGGCCTGGCGGTGGCGTTCGAGCTGTGCGGCGACGGCGTCCTGGTCGGCGTAGGAGAAGCCGTGACGCTCGTGCTCCATCCATAGCCCGAGCGTCACGGTCAACCCCTTCTCCTGCGCCAGGTCCAAGAGCGCCCCGGTCTCGGGCCCCACACCCCACGTCCGGATCGAGTTGCCTCCGCGTTCGACGAGGTCGTCGAGTCTTTCGTATCCGCCAACACCTTTGAT
>JBCCXV010000194.1:0-5339 GCA_039191195.1 Planctomycetota bacterium | reverse complement strand
GTGCGCCGGTTGCGCGGCAGCGGCTTTGGCGACACGTTCGTGGCGGCCGCCGACGCGGAGACCGGGGCGCCGGCGTGGCGGCGTCACATCTCCAGCGTGGTGCAGCGGGGCGGGTGGTCGGTTTCGGGCCAGGCGGTCTCGGCCCGGCGCGGGGCGCTGTTTGTGAGCGACGGCTC
This sequence comes from Planctomycetota bacterium, assembly GCA_039191195.1. Classification (GTDB taxonomy): domain Bacteria; phylum Planctomycetota; class Phycisphaerae; order Phycisphaerales; family Phycisphaeraceae; genus JBCCBV01. The sequence goes on along the minus strand of JBCCXV010000194.1, from coordinate 5,163 downwards.
GGGCGTGGTCGGGCGGCTGTCGGCGCGCGACGGCCGCGTGGCGTGGCTGCGCGTGCTCGAGGCCGCCGGCGCCACCCTTCGCCGCTCTTCGGAGTCTGAGCCGCCGATCCCCTTGGCCGGAGGCGTGCTGGTGCGGGGCACCGGCCCGCGGTCGGCCGGCGTGCGGCTCGACCTGCGCACCGGCGAGATGCTGACGGCGCCGGACGTCGACCTGCTCCGCGCCGAGCGTTGGGCCCAGGCGGGCGAGCACGTGCTCGGCGTCGGCCGGCGCATCGTGTTGTACGACGGCCGCACGCTGGAACCGCTGTGGTCTTCGGCGGGTTCGTCTTCACGCGACGCGGCGGTCTGGGTCGGCCAGGGCTATGCACTGGTGTCCGCCCAGCCGCGCACGCTGGCGGTCGCGCTGGACGACGGACGGGTGCTCGGCGGGGTGCGGCGCACCTCGCCGGCGATCGCCGGGGGCGACGGCCAGTGCGTCGTGCTGCGGGGCGACGAGTTGCAGTCGCTGGCGTCTTGGCCGGCGGTCCAGTCGGCGCTCGTGCAGCGCGCCCAATCGGACGACGACCCGGCGTCGTTGCTCGGCCTGGCGCGCGTGGCGCTGTTGCACGGCGAAGGTGCGGCGCTCCAGGGCGCCGTGGTCGACGCGATGGCGATGCTCGACGCCCGGGAGTTCGCCGCCGATCTCGCGGCCCCGCCGGATGAGGAAGACCCGGTGCGCGCCGTGGTGTTCGATCAGGTGCTGGCGCTGGCCCAGCGGCGCGACGCCGAGAGCGCCGGGGTGCGCGACTTCCTGCTCGCCCAGGCCTCGGGCGCGGCCCGCACCGCGTCGCAAGCGATGCGCTACCACTTGGCGATCGGCGAGCACCTGAGCGCCGGCGCCGCCGCCAACCCGGAGGAAGCGGCTCACCATTTCCAGGCCGTGCTCGCCGACGATGCGCTGGGGTCTGAGATGTTCCGGTCCGACGGGCTCATGCGGCAGGCGCGGCTGGAGGCGGCCTCGCGCCTGACGGAGCTGATCCGGGCCCACGGCCCGGCGTGTTACGCGTCTTTCGAGGCCGAGGCGCAGCTGCGCTTCTCGGAGTTGGAGCTCGTCGAGGCCGGCGCCGCCGACTACCTCAACCTCTCGCGCCGCTACCCGGCGGCCCGGGTGGCGGCTTCGGCCGTGTGGCGGGGCGCGACCCGCTTGGCCGAACGCGGCGACCACGCCCCGGCCGTGGGCTACTTCCGCCGCGCCTTCGCCATGGCCCAAGACCCGGCGCAGCGGGGGGCGATCGCCTCCGAGTTGGCGGCGTACTACCGCGATCGTGGCCAGGCGTTGCGCGCGGCCCGGTGGCTCGAACGCGTGCGCTCGGTCGACCCGGGGCTGCCGCTCGTCGACGCGGGCCAGCGCACGACGGCGGCGGCCTGGCTGGCGCGCCTCCAAGCGTCGCTGGAGCGCGGCGACCTGGCCTCGGAATCGCCGTTCCGTCTGACCGGGCGTTCCTGGCGCACCGCCGGCGAACTGCTCGTCGAACGCCCGGGCGCGCGCACCGACCGCGCGGCGGGCTTTCTGATCCGTCGCGGCGACCGCATCGCGCTGGTGGTCGATCCCGACCGGCCGCCGCGCTGGGTGATCCCGGCGCCGGGGCGCACATTGGAGGTGCTCGCGGCGCGGCGAGACCAGTTCGTCCTCTGGGCCGACGGCCGAACGCCCGTCGCGATCGACGCGGACGACGGGTCCATCCGTTGGAGCGGGCCGGAACTCGTCGGCAATCTTGGGGACTTCGACCCCGAGACGGGTCAGCCCCAGCGTTTTGGCGACGGCAGCCTCGTGCCGGCCGTGCGTGAGCGTCTCACCGGGCCCGACGAAGCGCGGGTGGGCGTGGCCGAGACGGTGCTCATCGCCGTCCAACCCGGGGGCGAAGCCGTGGGCGTCGACCTGACCGACGGGAGCGTGCTGTGGCGCCGGCGGCTGCCCGGCGTGTCGCCGGATCGCTTGGCCGTCGGCGACGACCTGGCCGTGGCCGTCACCCGCAACCAACCGGCTGAGCGCGAGCTGGCGCGGTACACGCTTTCGTATTTGGAGGCGTACTCCGGCGACGATCGCGTGGCGCCCGAGTCGACCACGCAGTCGCCGACCTGGGCCGGGGTGCTGCCGGGCGGGGAAGCGGTCGTGGCGTTTGAGGACCACGTCCGCGTGACCGGCGCGCTCGGCCCGCAAACGGCGTGGCGCATCGAGCGCGAGGGATTCGACGACCGGATCGCAGGGCCGGCGGCCAGCTCCGCGCACGTGCTCGCGGTGCGCGGCGTGAAGGCCGGGGCGGTCACCACGTCCGTCTTGATCTTCGACGCGCACGGCCAGGGCTTCCGCCAGCGGGTGAGCCTTTTGGGCGACTCTGGCTCGTTTGCGCTGCACCGCGTGGGCGGCGTGCTGGTGGCCGCCGACTCGTCCGGCCTCATGGCCGTCGGTCCCGACGGCGGTCCGTCGTGGCGCGTCGGCCTGGGCGGCTTGGAGGTGGGCGGTCACGCGATGGCGGGCGGGACCGTGCTGGCGCTCGTGCAGCCGTCCACCCCCGTCAGGGATGAGCCCGGCCAGGCCGTCTGGGCCATCGACGGCGCAACCGGCCGCGTGAGCGGCACGGCGACGCTCGCGGCCGGGTCGGCGCGGCTCGACGGCCGTTCGTTGCGTGTGGGCGGGTCGGCCATGGCCGGCCAGGCCGGGCGTGAGGTCCTGCTCATCGGCTTGGAACCGGCGCCGGCGCTCGATGCGCCCGCGACGGAGGCGGATGACCAAACCCGGCCCCCGTCCGAGCCGATCCCTACAGTGACCGTACCCCCGGGGCCGCCAACCAGCGCCGCCCCGAGGCCGGGTGTGTCGCCCGTCGCCGAGACCGCGCACCCGCCCACGACCGACGCCGACCCGGAGCCCGCGCCGTGACCCAGATCGACGCCCCGCCCGCTTCCCTCGACACCCTCTCGCACGCCGACCCCGCGGTGGCGGCGATCGTCGCCCGCGAAGAGACGCGCCAAGCCAAGACGCTGGAGATGATCGCGTCGGAGAACCACGTCTCGCCGGCGGTGATGGCCGCGGTCGGTTCGTGCCTCACCAACAAGTACGCCGAGGGCTATCCCGGCAAGCGGTACTACTCGGGCTGCGTCCACCACGACGAGGTCGAGACGCTCGCGATCGAACGGGCCAAGGCGCTGTTCGGCTGCGGCTTCGCGAACGTGCAGCCGCACTCGGGCGCCAGCGCGAACATCGCCGTGTTCCTGGCGTTGCTGCAGCCGGGCGACACGTTCTTGTCGATCGAGCTGTCTAACGGCGGGCACCTGACGCACGGCAGCCGGGTGAACCTGTCGGGCAAGTGGTTCAAGCCGGTGCACTACCCGCTGGCCGACAAGCCCGGGACGGATGAGCACGAGCGGATCGACTACGACGCCGTGCGCGCGATGGCGCTGGAGCACAAGCCCAAGCTGATCATCTGCGGCTTCTCGGCGTATCCGCGCACGATCGACTTCGCCAAGTTCCGGGCGATCGCCGACGAGGTGGGCGCGCTGGTGCTGGCGGACATCGCCCACATCGCCGGCCTCGTGGCGGGCGGGGCGCACCCCTCGCCGTTCCCGCATTGCCACGTGGTGAGCACGACGACGCACAAGACGCTGCGCGGCCCGCGGGGTGGGCTCTTGCTCACCGACGACGCCGAGATCGCCAAGAAGCTCGACAAGGCCGTGTTCCCCGGCGCCCAGGGCGGCCCGCTGATGCACGTGGTCGCCGGCAAGGCCGTCGCGTTTGGCGAGGCCCTGGCGCCCGAGTTCAAGGCGTACGCACAGCAGATCGTGGCCAACGCCAAGGCCTTCGCGGCCGAGATCAGCGGGCTCGGCCTGCGCCTGGTCTCCGGCGGGACGGACAATCACCTCGTGCTGCTGGACCTGCGCCAAAGCCACCCGGACGTCACGGGTAAGGACGCGTCAGCGTGGCTCGACGAGGCCGGCATCATTGCGAACCAGAACACGGTGCCCGGCGACGAGCGCGGGCCGATGACCACCTCGGGCGTGCGCTTGGGTTTGCCCGCACTCACGACGCGCGGGTTCACCGACGCCGAGATGCCGGCCGTGGCGGCGCTGATCCAGCGCGTGATCGATTCGGGTGGCGACGAAGCCACGCTTGCGGCGGTGCGCAGCGACGTGGAGTCGCTGGCCGAGCGTTTCCCCATGCCGCACTGAGATTCGTAGACATCCCGTCAGATTCCTGTCGCGGCGCGGTCTCGTTCCCTCCAGAACTTTCTGTCGTCTGGCTCATGGAGCGGCTTTTGTAGACGTGGTTTGATTCTGGATTGGTCGGATGACAAGTGTCTCGGCCGAAACCTTGACGCGGGGCCTGCCGTTCTCGTCGAGTTCGACATCAGCCTGCGGCCCCTGGATTCCAACTTCTAGGGCCTCGCAGCCTGAGCTGCTTGCTAGTCCTGTCAATAGCAAGCCTGTCACCAAGAGCGTGCAGGTGCGTAGTTGCCGTCTCGTCATGGCCTGTCCTTTGCGGTTCTGTGTGCGTTAGCGCCACTTGCTGTTGCTGCGGCCGGCCACTAACAGAGTGGACAGCTCGATGTGTTAAGCCAGTAAGAGACGGGCGCGATCTGTGTACGAAGGTGGTTTGGGTCCCCGGCTCTCTGCACAGAAACTCTTGACTTAGCAAGAATTCACATGCTGCTGTGCTTTGTCAGAGCGTACAGGGGTTTGCGTAGATTGCGAACGGGTTAGCCCTTCGCCCCCAGCGTTTCGTCGTCGTGGGGGACGATGTTGTCTTCGTGCGAGCTGGCGGCGAGGTTGAGCACGGCGCGCAGCTCGGTGGGCGACTTGACGCGTAGGCACCGCCGGCGGGTGTCGGGCTCGGCGAAGGTTTCGGCGAAGAGCGAGAGCATCTCGATCTGGGCGCCGGGGTCGTCGTCGGGGGTGAGGATGAGGCAGACGATCTTGGCGTTCTGGCCGTCGGGCGCGTCGAAGTCGACGCCGTCGCGGCAGCGTGCGAGCACGAGGTGGGTCTTGGGCAGGTCGGCGAGGCGTGCGTGGGGCACGGCCATCCCGTTGGGCAGGCCGGTGTGCATCATGGATTCGCGCCGCCAGACGGCCTGGAAGACGTCGTCGGGTTCGAGTCCGGCCGACTCGGCCGCGGCGGCGCTCATGGCTTCG
>JBCCXV010000193.1:0-5387 GCA_039191195.1 Planctomycetota bacterium | reverse complement strand
TGTTCTGGCGGTTTCCAGATCGTGCGTTGGGGCTGGACACGCTGGTGCTGGATGCGCCGCGGGTGATGGGGGTGCTGAACGTCACGCCGGACTCGTTCAGCGATGGCGGGAAGTACGGGGGCGTGGCGGAAGCGGCGCAGGCTGGTTTCGAGATGGCGCGGGCGGGGGCGGCGGTGATCGACATCGGGGGCGAATCGACCCGGCCGGGCGCGGAGCGGGTGAGCGCGGCGGAGCAGGTTGCGCGGGTGGTTCCGGTGGTCGAGCGGCTGCGGGCGCTGTTGGACGCGGATGATTCGGCGGGCGTTCGTGCGGCGGTGATGAGCGTGGACACGACGTCGGCCGAGGTGGCGGCGGCGGCGCTGGGTGCGGGAGCGTCGGTAATCAACGACGTGTCGGCCGGTCGGGAGGACCCGGGGATGCTGGGGCTGGCGGCCGAGCGGGGGTGCCCGGTGGTGTTGATGCACATGCGGGGTCAGCCGTCGACGATGCAGGCCGAGCCGCGCTACGACGACGTGGTGGGCGAGTTGGAGGGGTTTTTGCTCGAGCGGGCGGCGGCGGCGGAGGCCGCGGGGGTGGCCCGGGGGCAGATCGCCATCGACCCGGGGATCGGGTTCGGCAAGACGCTGGATCACAACCTGGCGCTGCTGCGGGGGGTCGACCGGCTGGCCGGTCACGGGTACCCGGTGGTCGTGGGGGTGAGTCGCAAGCGGATGATCCCGGCGATTACGGGTCGCGGGGAGTCCGCTGGGGACCGCTTGGGGGGTTCGATTGCGGGTGCGTTGGATGCGGCGCGGCGCGGCGCCGTGCTGCTTCGGGTGCACGATGTTGCGGCGAGCCGGCAGGCCTTGGACGTGTTTGGGGCGTTACTTGGGTGGGGTGATGGGCGGGGTTCGGACTAGGCCTGTTTGGGTCCCTACCTTTTTCCGAAAAAAACCTGGTTCACCTTGGGGGCGTGGCGTTTGTGCGTAACTCGTTGCGGCGGCGGTGGTTCGAGGATCTTGGGACGTGAAATCAGTCGTGGTTGGGGGCGGATGATCGGACCCCCCTGCCGGGTTCGTGTCGTATGTCTATTTATTTCAGTGATTTGCGTACTTGAACGCCGTGTAGCTCAAAGTTGTAGGGCGAGCGGCGTGGATGGCGATAGTGAATGTGCACACGGCCGGGCCCCACACGCAGCCCCCCTGTTTGGCCGACGGCTGCCGGCCTGATGGACTGATGAACTTCCTCCCGGCCAGGAGTTTCCCATGAGCGACATCGCCCCTGTTGGACGCCCTGCTTTGACCCCGGCTTCGGGGACCAACGGCGCCGCCCGCCCGACGCCTTCGGAACCGACGGTTTCGCGTGGTGGCGACCGTTTGGAGCTTTCGAGCACGGCTCGTTTGTTGGCGCAACTTTCTGAGTCGCCGACGATTCGCGAGGACTTGGTTCAGGCGGTTCGCGGGGAGATTGACCGCGGGACGTACGAGACGCCGGAGAAGATCGGCGTCGCGGTGGATCGACTGTTCGAGGAGTTGGCTTGACGCAAGCCGGTCGGGGCCACGGACGGCTCCGGGAGGAGGCTCTTCGGGTTGGATGAGTGAGACGCGACTGGCTCACGCCGAGCCCCGCCTGTGCGGGGCTTTTTTATTGCGCCCTGAGTCGGCCGTTTGGGGCTCAGGCGGGGGTCCGGGTGGTCCGATGGTCAGGGTGGGGTTGCATCTGCACACCGGAGGACGGGATGGCCGCGGATCGGTCGCACGAGGATGGCGGGTTGAAGCTGCTGGTGGTGGGGCCGCCGGGCCTGCGCGCTTCGGTGCGGGCCGGGGTGCTGGCGTACGCGCCGGCGGAGTCGGTGCGCGAGGCGGACGGGCCGTGGGAGCTGTCGGAGTCGGACCTGGACTCGGCGTCGGCGGCGGTGCTGTGCCTGGGGCCGTGCGACGGTCCGGGGCCCGGGTCGGGGACCGGGTCGGGGGACAGTTCCGAGGACGGTCCAGAGGATGACGCGGAATCGGCGGCGGAGGAGCTGCTGCTGGTTCGGCCGGACCTGCCGATCGTCGTGTGGCGTGCGGGGTCGGACGCGGAACGGCAGGAGTTGGTGCTGGGCCCGGGGACGCAGATCGACTGCTTGTCGTCGGGCGCCGGCGGCGAAGAGGCGCTGGCGTTTGCGCTAGACAAGGCGCGGGCGGTGTCGCGGCTGGTGCGGGAGAACGCGCGGTTATCGCGTCAGATCGCGGTGCTGCTGGCGCAGGTTAAGGCGAAGAACCAGCAGCTCGAGGACGCGGTGCAGACGCTGGAGCAGATCGCGGCGACCGACCCTTTGACGGGGTTGGCGAACCGGCGGAGCTTCGCGGCGTCTTTGGAGCGTCGGTTCGCCGAGGCGCGTCGGAGCGGGCATGAGCTTTCGTTGTTGGCGATCGACCTGGACGGGTTCAAGGAGCTCAACGACACGCTGGGGCACGCGGCGGGGGACCGGATGCTGATGGAGGCGTCGGCGAGTTTGATGGCGTGCTGCCGTCGATCGGACGTGGCGGCGCGGTTCGGGGGGGACGAGTTTGTGGTGCTCCTGCCGGACACGGACACGGGGGCGGCGGTGGCGGTGGCGCAGCGGATCGCGGAGGTGTTCGCGGCGGCGGTGTCGTCGGCGTTCGCGGAGCTGGGGTACGGGGGCGTGCTGACGATGAGCCAGGGGGTGGGTGCGGTGCAGGGTTCGCAGGCGATGACGCCGGGGCAGCTGCTGAAGGCGGCGGACCAGGCGTTGTACGAGAGCAAGCGTGGCGGCAAGCACCGGGTGTCGGTGCATGCCGGCCCGGACGGGGTGCGCGAGGCGAGCGCGGATGAGGATGGCTCGCTGCGTTGGTCCGGATAACGGCGTGACGTCGCCGGAGGGGTGGCGGCTTTAACCGGCGGGCGTAAGCAGCCGATTCAACCGTGGGGCGGCGCGTCGTGTGTGGCGCGGCCGCGCCCCGAGTGTGGTTTCAAGGAGCACCGGCGATGACGACCTCGACCCCCGGCCTAGACGAGCGATCGGCGAGCGATGCGGGTTCTTCGGCGGAGGGCGAGCTGCTGCAGCTGGTGACCTTCGAGGTGGGGACCGAGGAGTACGCGATCCCGATTCTGTCGGTGCAAGAGATCAACCGGATGATGCAGATCACCCGGGTGCCGCAATCGCCGGCGTTTGTCGAGGGCGTGATCAACCTGCGGGGGAAGATCATCCCGGTGGTGGACCTGCGCAAGCGGTTCGGCATCGAGACGGACGAAGCGACGGGCGACGAGCGCATCGTGGTTGTGGAGGTTGCGGGGGCCGCGGGCACGCGGGTGCTGGGGTTCACGGTGGACCGCGTGAACGAGGTGCTGCGGGTGCCGTCGGAGATCGTGGACCCGACGCCGGCGATGGCGACGGGCGCCGACAGCGATTACGTGCAGGGCGTGGGCAAGCTGGACGACCGCCTGCTGATCCTGCTCAACCTGGACCGGCTGTTCAACGACACCGAGCTGGCGGGGCTGGACGCGGCGGCGGACCGCAGCGCGGCCTGAGGCCGGGACGAGGCGGGGCGCGGCGTGCGCGTGTCGTCCAAGGAACGAATGACTGCAACGGTAGCCGGCGGCGTGACCGCTGGCCAGGAGAAGGCGATGCCCGCGACGAAACTAACGATGTCGGACGCACAGTTTGGGAAGCTGCGCGAGGTGATCTACAAGCGTGCGGGTATCCACTTTCAGGACAGCAAGAAGTACGTGCTGGAGTCGCGCTTGGCGCGGCGGCTGGAAGAGCTGGAGTTTGAGAACTTCGACCAGTACCTGATGTTCTTGACCGCGGGTCCTTACCAGGCGGACGAGTTCCAGGAGATGTTCAACCGGATCACGATCAACGAGACGTCGTTCTTCCGGAACCCTCCGCAGTTGGATTACTTCGAGACGACGGTTCTGCCGGAGCTGCTGGAGGCGCGCAAGTCGAACAAGACGCTGCGGATCTGGTCGTCGGCGAGCTCTTCGGGCGAGGAGGCGTACACGCTGGCGATCCAGGTGGCGCGGTCGCTGGGGGTGCGTCTGGCGGACTGGAAGGTGGAGATCCTGGGGACGGACATCAGCGAGAAGGTGTTGGCGACGGCCACGGCGGGGAAGTACCCGCACTACTCGGTGCGTTCGGTGGACCCGCTGGTGATGAAGCGGTACTTCACGGAAGAGAACAACCAGTACCAGCTGGACCCCGAGATCATGTCGATGGTTCACTTCGAGAAGCTGAACCTGAAGGACGCGCTGGCGGCGCGTCGTTTCGGGACGTGGGACGTGATCTTCTGCCGGAACGTGATGATCTACTTCGACGACGCCATGAAGAACTCGGTGGTGAACCTGTTCCACCGTCAGTTGGCGGACGACGGGACGCTGTTTATCGGTCATAGCGAAAGTCTGCGGAACCTCGATGCGCCGTTCCGACAGATCGATGCGCCGCAGGCGTTCGCGTATCAGAAGGCCTGAAGCCGGTTGTCCGGCGGGGGCCGCAAACGAATGGAACACCAGGGCCCATGTCTGATTTCGACCCGTCGTTGATGCAGGATTTTCTGACCGAGTCGTCGGAGCTGATCGAACAGCTCGACGGCGATCTGGTGAAGCTGGAGTCTTCGCCGGAGTCGGAGCACGGGGAGATCCTCAACGCGTGCTTCCGCGCGCTGCACACGATCAAGGGCGCCGCGTCGTTCTTAGCGTTATCGGATGTAACGGACTTCGCCCACGTGGCGGAGGACGCGCTGAACCGGCTGCGCAAGGGCGAGATCGCCGTGAGCCCCCAGGTGATGGACGCGCTGCTGCAATCGGCGGACGTGGTCCGGGGCCAGATCGAGGCGCTCGCCGAGGGCGAGTCGACGGCGCAGGCGCCGCAGGACCTGGTGGACCGGCTGCACGCGATCGTTGAGGGGTCCGGGGGCGGCGGGGCCGCGGGGAGCTCTGGTGCGGACGCTGCGGAGGCTGCGGGTGGCGTGGCGGACGACGCCGACCTGCCGGGCCGGTCGTTGGACCTGCCGCCGCAGAAGGCGGACCTGGTGGAGTTCATGGCAGCGGACCTGACGGAGTACGCCGGCCAGATCGACCATGCGGTGGAGCAGTTGGCGCACGACGCGACGCGGTCGGACGGCGTGGCGAGCCTGGACGAGATCGCGGACAACCTGTCGAAGACCGCCGAGTTCTTCGAACTCGACGAGTTGACGGCGGTGATCCAAGCGCTGGCCACGGCGGCGCCGCAGCTCGATGCGCTGCCGGCCGAGCACGGGCCCGACGCGTGGGTGCGCGTGCGTGCGGTGGGCCGGTTGATTGAAGACCAGGCGGAGTGGCTCGAGAAGGGCCGCGCGCTAGGGTGGCCGGTGGAGACCTTTGTCGCGCGGCTATCGGCGGCGGCGGCGGGCGACACGCTTGACGGC
>JBCCXV010000192.1:0-5440 GCA_039191195.1 Planctomycetota bacterium | reverse complement strand
GGCGTCGGACAGGTCGAGGCCGGCGGACGCGAGATCGGCCTCGGACTCGGAGAGGTCGGCCTCGCGGTCGGCTTCGAGCGACTGGACGGTGTCGGCGCCCAGGCCCAGGCCCTGGCGTAGCAGCGCATCGATCTGGGAGGCGGGTGCGAGCACGGGCGCCCAGTCGACGCTGCTCACCAGGCGGAGCTCGTCGAGGCCTTCGGTGTCGAAGACGGACGCGACGGCGACACGGCCTTGCGCGCCGTCGCGCGACAGCGGGAGCATTTGGCGCTCGGTGAGCAGGCGTGCGGGGAGGCCGGAGAGGAGGCCGGGGTCGGGCCGGAAGCCGTCGAGGTCCAGGTATTCGGCGCCGGCGAACCGGGCGACGGCCGGGAGCAGCTGCTCGGGGGTGAGGCCGTCGGCCGAGAGTAGGGCGTGCTCAGGCGTCCCGCCCTGCGCCAGGAGGGTTTCGGCGCGCGAGCGCGTGGGGTCGTCGATCAACCCGCTCCGGCTCAGCTCGTCGAACAACATCCGCATGGCGTGCCCGCCTCCGGCCGGGGCGGCGGCGCCCGGGCTCAGGTCCCTCTACACCTCGGTCCCGGTCTCAGACGCCACGAGCCGATTCCGGCGGTCGGCTGGGGGTGGACCGACCGCGCCGCCCCACCACGGTAAACGCTGGACCGTCGGGGGGATTGCGTGTTCCCGCAAGTTTTCTGAATCCGGCCAACGCGGCCTTCTGGGGCCGTTTCACCGCCGGGGGAGCCTGTTCCTGGCGATCTGGGCGTCGCGCTCTGTCCCGGGCGGTGGGCCGGAGGGTTCGGCTAGGCTGCACGGATCGCCCGCCTGCTTGGAGTTCGACGATGCCCGTCGCCGCCGCTGAATCCGCTCGCCGGGCCGACGCCTTCTTGGCCGAGGCCCGCTTGTTCCAACTCGGCGACCTGCTGACCGAGCAGCAACACCCCAAGACGGTGGGCCTGGCCGAGGCCGCTGGCGAAGACCTCAGCCGTGCCGTGTCGATGATCCACGCGGTCGATCAGGACCTGCCAAGCGTGATGGCCGACGCGATCGTGCGTCCGCAGGCGGTCGCGATGGGCGAGGCGATCCTGCGGTCGCTGCGGGCCGGCCGGAAGGTGTTCTTCACCGGGTGCGGCGCGACGGGCCGCTTGAGCCTGCTGTTGGAGTCGGCCTGGCGGAACGCCTGCGCGGCCGAGCCGGCGATGGCGCCATACCAGAACCGGGTGTTCGGCGTGATGGCCGGCGGCGACTTTGCGCTGATCAAGAGCGTCGAGGGCTACGAAGACTTCGCCGCATTCGGCGCCCGGCAGATCGGCGACCTGGGCGTCGAAGCCGGCGACACGGTCGTCGCCATCACCGAGGGCGGGGAGACGACGTTCGTCATTGGCACGGCCCACCGGGGTGTCGAGGCCGGCGCCGAGACGTACTTCGTCTACAACAACCCCGACGACCGGCTGCGCCCGGTCGCGCGATCGGCGGCGATCCTTGACGACGACCGGATCGGCAAGCTCAACCTGACCACGGGGCCCATGGCCGTGGCCGGCTCGACGCGGATGCAGGCGACGACGATCCAGCTGGCGGTGGTCGGCGCGATCCTGGAGCGGAGCTGGTCGGTGCTCGCCGGGGGCGAGGCCGAAGCGACGAGCGCGTACGTCGAGCGCTTCGCACGCATCGTCGAACAGTTGGAAGACGCGCCGGCGCGGTCGGCGATGGTCGACCTCGCCCAGCGTGAGGCCGAGCTGTACCAGCCCGGCCGGGGCGGGCGTGTGCTCTATCGCGCCATGGGCCTGCTGCTAGACGTGATGACGGACACGACCGAGCGTTCGCCGACGTTCTCGCTGCCGCCGTTCCGCAAGCAGGGGGATGCGGAGGCGCCGCTTTCGTGGAGCTTCGTGAAGGACCCGACGCTGGCGACCCCCGAAGCCTGGGCCGCGATGATGGGCCGCCCGGTGCGCGGGATCGAGTGGACGGCGCAGGACTACCGCGACATCGGCGCCCCGGCGGACGTCGCCGAGACCCCGCCGGAGCTCGACCGGGCGACGATCGAGCGTTTTGAGATCGGGCGCGAGCCGGAAGACGGCCCGTTCGACCTGCGGGTGGGCGTGTGCGGGCGTGCGCGTGGCGACGGCGCCGTGCAGGCCGGCGCCGACGTGGTGCTGTGCGTCGCCAGCGCCCCGGCCGTGGCGGCCGACCCGGGCGCGACGGTGCACCACCTGCCCGAGGTGGGCGACGACGGGCCGCTGCGCTGGGGCGAGCGGCTGCAGGCCAAGATCGTGCTCAACACGCTGTCGACGGCGAGCATGGCCGCGACCGGGCGCCTGGTGAGCAACTGGATGGTGCACGTCCGCTGCTCGAACAAGAAGCTGATCGACCGCGGGATCCGGTTGCTGCGCTCGCAGGTCGAGATCGACTACGACACCGCTTGCCGACGCCTGTTCGACGCGATCGTCGAGCTCGAGAACGCCCCGCCCGGCGAATCGGCCGAGAGCCCGGTGGCGCTCACTCTCCGCCGGCTTCGCTCGGAGCGAGGCTGACGGCGGCTTCGGGTTCGGCGTCCCCTTCGGAATCCGCTTGGGCGTCGGCGACTTCTTCCGGGGCCTGGGTTTCCGCCGTCGGCGCCGCGATGACCCGCGGGCCGAGTTCCGCCTTGGGCCCGCGACGGCCGAAGCGGTCGACGGTGAACGCGACCACGCGGGGAGACGCGCCTTCATACCCGTCGGGTATGGCCGCGACGGCTTGCGGATCTGCTGCGTCGATAACCGTGGTGGCCCAAGTGTCTCCCGCGCCGACCTGGATGACGCGCAACGCGTCTGCCGGCCCGTCGGGCACGGCGTCGAAGCTCACGACGAAGCCCTCTTCGCTGCGGGTCCAGCCGGCGGCGGTCGGCGAGGCTGGCGCCGGTCCCTTGGCGAGCCACGGCGTCGCCGGGACCAGGGCCTTCTCGCCGTAGACGCCGCGGAGCGCGCCGATCATGGCGGCGCCGTTGACGGGGCCTCCTTGGGCCTGCTCGGCCGCGGGCATGAGCCACTTCATGGAGAAGTGGACGTGGCCGTCGCTCACGTCGGTGAGGTAGCGGGCCCAGCGGACCTGATAGGCGAACTCGTTAACCGGGTACCGCGGGGCGTCGTTGGGGTTGAAGTGGCGGTAGGTCGCCAGGCCGGGCCAGATGTGCCGGTCTTTCGGGTTGTTCTCGACCCACCAACCCAGCAGCGCGGTGAAGCTCTGGTCGGGCTTGCTGATCGGCCAGTAGAGCTGGGGGGTCATGTAGTCGAGCCAGCCTTCGCGCAGCCACCGCTCGGCGTCGGCGTAGAGCTTCTCGTACTGGTCGAAGCCGCGGATGAACTCGGGCCGGCCGGGCCGGCTGATGCCGAACGGGCTGATGCCCACCAGTACGTGCGGCTTCATCGCCTTGGTGCGCTTGTAGAGCTCTTGGACAAAGTCGTCGACGTTCTTCCGGCGCCAGTCGTTCCGGGTGAGCGTCCCGCCCGTGTCGAGGTACTTGCGGTAGGAGATGTCGTCGGGGAAGCGGAGTTCGCGGCCTTCCTCGGAGATGGGGTAGGGGTAGAAGTAGTCGTCCATGTGGATACCGTCGACGTCGTATCGGCGGACGACGTCGAGCATCACGGCGAGGCTGTGCTCGATGATCTCGGGCTCGCCGGGGTCCATCCACAGGTAGGCGCCGTAACGCTTAACGAGGTCGGGCCGGGTGACGGCCATGTGGGACTCGGCCAGGGGCGTCTTGCCAGACGGGTGCATAGCCCGGTACGGGTTGAACCAAGCGTGCAGTTGGAGCCCGCGGGCGTGGGCTTCTTCCACGGCGAAAGCCAAGGGGTCCCAGGGCTCGTCGGGCGCTTGGCCCGAGGCGCCGGTGAGGAACTCCGACCAGGGCTCAAGGCTGGAGGGGTAGAGCGCGTCGGCGGCGGGGCGCACCTGCAAGATCACGGCGTTGAGGTTGAGCTCGACACACCGGTCGAGGATCGCCAACAGCTCTTGCTTGGCCTGGGCCGTGGGCACGCCGGGCTTGCTGGGCCAGTCGATGTTGGCGACGGTCGCAACCCAGGCGGCGCGGAACTCGCGCGGCGGCTCGGGCACGTCGGCCAAGCCGGCCGGGTCGTCGACCGTGCGCGAAGAAGGCGCGCAGCCGACCACGGCGATAGCTACGGCGATCAGCAAAGAGAGCGGGGCCAGGGGCGAGCGTTGGCGGGTCACGGTGCGTCCTCCGTTGGCGTCGGGTCGTTGGGGTTCGGCAGAGTTTGAGCAAAGCGGAGCGTTTCGTCGAACGCCGGGCCGTAGCGGGCCCAGAGCTCGGCTTCGCTGCGCGGGGTGTCGGCGACGGGAGGCAATTCGAGGGTGATGACCACAGCGCCGCGCACCTCGCCGGCCCAAGAGCCGAGCGAGCCCGGCCGGGCGCCAAGCTTCTTGACGGGCAGGTCGGTGGCGGCGGCGATCTTCTCGGCCAGGGCGACCGAGCCGGGGCCGTCGTGGTCGACGCAGAGCAGCGGCTGGTGGATCGCGAGGATCACGCCGGGGTTGAGCGACGCGATGAGGTCGTGCACCGCGCGGGCTTCGGGTTGCGACAAGGGCTCGGCGCCGTAGCGCTCGCGGGCGCGGAAGTTGTCGGCCGGGAAGTTGCGGTTGAGGTCGACGCCGTTGAGGTTGTGGCGCTTGCCGAGGATCAGGCCGTCGGGGTTGGCGAAGGGCACGGCGACGACGGTGGGCGCGGTCGGGTCTTGCGACTGCTGGGCGACGCGCTCGATCCAGAGCTCGGTGAGGCGGGCCGAGTCGGGCTCGCTGCCGTGGATCCCGCCGAGGAGGAACACGGGGGCGACGTCCGTGCGTCCAGGGAAGGTGTAGGCGTGGATCGCCCGTCCCTCGATCGAATGGCCGATGACGCTGCGGCCGCCCCAGCCGGGCGAGAGCGTGGGGATGTCGTCGTAGACCGACGCGGCGGTCACCTCGGGCTGGGTGGCCTGGGTAGTGGGGGCGTCCGACGGCTCGCCGCCGGGCTCGAGCGGCGCGGGCCGTGTCGCCGGCGCCGTGGCGGGCTGCGTGGACGGGATATCGAGAGGGTCGATGGGGTCGGGCGCGGTGCAACTCACGAGCGCGAGCATCGCACACAAGCCCGCGGGCCGCAGGAGGTGGGGGAAGTTTGGGGTCATGGCGTGTCGTCGTCGCGGGGCGGCGCCGTGGGGCGCTCAAGCACGCTCAGGGTTGGCGGGTCGGCGGAGGCGTCGACCTCGACCCGCACGCCCAGGGGGAGCGTGAGGTTGGTCTTCACGTGCCCGGCCGGGAAGTTGGCGATCACGGGCACGCCAAGGTCGGCGAAGTACTGCTCGACGAGCTGGTCGATCGTGAAGCTGGGCTTGCCCTCGTCGGCCTCGCAATCGGTGAACTGGCCGACAACCACGGCGGCGCAGTCGTCGAGCTTGCCGGCGTCGCGCAGCTG
>JBCCXV010000191.1:0-5444 GCA_039191195.1 Planctomycetota bacterium | reverse complement strand
GTAAAGGGGAGAGAAAAACAGTATCGGGGACTGCGCGGGGCCGGCCACAAACGGCCCCGCACGTTAGGCAGGGATCTCGGGCCCGTCCGGGCGGGCCGCTTCGACCACGGCCGGCGCCGGGGCGGGGTCCGGCGAGGCGGCGGCGGCGCGGCGCATCATCTCGACCACTTGCTCGGCAGAACCAAAGGCCTGCACGACGTCGGGCTGGGCTTCGGGGTCGGCGGGGTACATCGCGTAGACCGGCACTGACTTGAAGCCCAAGGCGTAAAGCGCCTCGGTGACGGGTTTGTTCTGCTCCATCCGCGTCCAGTCGGCCTTGACCATGGCGACGTTGAGCTCGAGCACCGCGTCGCGCACGGCCGCACGCTCGATGAATGCCTTCTCCATGGCCTTGCAATTCGCGCACCAGTCGGCCGTGAAGTCGATGAAGACGGGCCTGCCGGCGTTGCGGAAAGCCTCCACCGCCTCGGCCGAGTAGGGATGCCACTGGATGCGGTCGTTGGCGACAAACACGACCTCGGCGGGCTCGAAGGCCACGCCGACGGCGTCGAGTTCTTCCACCGGGGTCGATATCGCGAGCACCATGGCGCCGGCCAAGCCAAGCAGGGCCGCGAAGCCGGCGAAGGGCTTGACCCGGGGGTTCGCACGCCCGGCGCTCGCCGCCGAGGCCCCGCCGAACGCGCCCCAGACCCAAAGTCCCATCGCCGCCACGACCAGGCCGACCGACAAGCGCAAAAAGCCGCTATCGCTTGTGAGCGACGCGAACACCGACACGAGCCATAGCGCGACGACAAACATCGGGAACGCCATGAACTGGCGGAACCGTTCCATCCACATACCCGGCTTGGGCAAGGCACGCAGCCACGCGGGGAAGGCGCTGAGCAAGAACACCGGCAGGGCCAGGCCCACGCCCATGGCGGTGAAGATCGCCAGCGTATCGAACGCCGAGTCGCCATACGCCAAAGCGGTCGCCGAGTTGAGAGCGACGAACGGCGCCGCGCAAGGTGTAGACAGCGCCGTCGTCAGCAGGCCGGCGCCGAACGAGCCGGCGTAGCCGCCGCCCACCTTGGTGGAGGCCTTGCCAGCCGCCGACATCACGCCCATGCCCACGTCGAACACGCCCAGGAAATTGAGGCCCAGCGCCACCATGAGCAGCGCCATCGCGGCGACAAACTCCGGCCGTGCGAGCAGGAAGCCTTGACCCCCGACCGCCTCTCCGGCCTGAGCTAGGCCGATGACGACCGCACCCATGGCCCAGAAACTCACGATGACGCCGACGGCGAACACCCCGCCGTGCGCGAGCACCTTGCGGCGCGACTCGCCGGCTTGCTGCACAAAGCCCATCACCTTGATCGCCAGCACCGGGAACACGCACGGCATGATGTTGAGCACCACGCCCGCGAGCGCCGACAGCCCAAGCACCGCGGCGAATGGCAAGGGTTCCGCGGGTAAGCCCTCGCTATCGGCTGCGCCTTCCGACACGGGGGCAAGCGGCGATACGCCCCCGGTGGCGATGGGCGGCCCCTGCACCGCGGGCCCGGCGGCCCAAGCGCCGGAGACATCCGCGACGGCGACATCGATCGGAACCGAAATCGGGGCGCCGACTTCTTCGAGCAAGTCTTCCGACTTCGCGAGGTCGGGCCGAAGCTGCAGCAAGCCGGCGATGCGCTCGGGCGTCGCTCGCGGCGCCGGCGTGAGCGTCAGGCGGACGACCTCGCCACCCGCGTCGTCCGCAATGCGCGCGAACGGCTGCTCAGCCTTGGGCGCCAATACCCCGCCTTTCGCCGGCATCACGACCGGGTCGTGGGCGTCGGCGATCCAGCCCGTGAGCACGGGCGAACGCGCCTCGAGAATCACAGAGCCGCCTTCGCCGCGCCAGGCCCGGTACTCGGCGCCGTCGATCGACCCGGCTTGGCGGAGCAGGGCGTCGCCGATTAGCGCCGTCGATGCCGCATCGACTTCGGCCTCGTCGGCGCCGGAAGCCGCGGGGAGGGTGAGCGACGCTTCGACGTTGCCGGGGATGCAGATGTCGGCGCAGGCCAGGTACGACGCCTTCGCGGTGAACGCAACGGGCCCGCCGGCCCAGTCGTCGGGTGCGGTCCACTCGGCCACGAATACGGCCCGGCCCTCGTAGCCGAAGCCCACGGTGCCGTAGGGGTCGACGAATCGGAACGGGCTGGGCCACGCGACCGGCTGCGGCACCGGGAGGTCAGGACCGGCCGACCATTCGATCCGGGTGGGCATGCCGGCTTCGCCGGGGTTCGTCCAATAGATGTGCCACTTGGGGTCGAGCTCGAAATGCACGCCCAGCCGGACGGTCTGCCCCGGGGCGACGGCGTTGTGCGAGCTGATCAAACGCACGTCGGCGTGGGCGTCCCGCTGGGCGTCCCCCGTCGTCGCGCGGGCCGCGAGGGGAACCAGTGCGACGACGACGGCCAGCAGAGCCAGCCGCCCGATCTGGAGATAGAGCCGCGGTCGAACGTTTTCGCTGCGGGTTTGGTGGAGCCTGGGCGGCGTCGTCACGCGGGCGTCCTCGGGGCTGGGGCGGAGGGACAGCCCCCGCCAGCCGAACTGTAGACCAAGCCCAACGCGCCAATCGGCCCGTTTATGCCTTCAAGCGCGGGGTCAAAGGGCCTAATTTGCCCGGCCGCTTCGTCGCGCCAACCCCGATTCGCCGCGACCCGAGAGCCGGCGACGCCCGGCCTCTGGCGGCCGCCATCAAGACGGATCGCCGGCTTGGCGCAAGCCCCGGCAGCGCGTAGCCTTTGGGGCTGGCCGGACCCCGGCCGACCGACGTTGGGCCGCCCGAGGCGCCCGCGCCGCCGACGGGGTCAGGGCCACCATGGGGCCGTTGGCGCAGTTGGCTAGCGCGCGTCGTTGACATCGACGAGGTCACAGGTTCAAGTCCTGTACGGCCCATGAGTTAGGATCGCAGGCGGGAACGAGCAAGGCATGCTCGCTGCCCCCGGCAAGGCCAACCCCCGCCGCGTGTGATGGACGCAGCCGCGGCCTGGCGGAGACTTCGCGGCCCGGCGGCCAGGGTCTGGCCCATTACATCACTTTGCGACGCCGAAGTCGTCGGCGTGAAGACTCACAAGCAAGCCGCGTCCGTGGGTTCGGCGACCGCACGTCGCGCAGCCCGGTCGAGCTCCCTCGTCATGGTTCGACGACGGCGAGCGGTTCGCCCATCGCCTGGCGCACTTGTTCGACCATGCCCGGCCCGCGGAGGTCGCGGGCCACCACCTCGCCGTCGGGCCCGATGAGGAAGATCGCGGGGATCCCGGTCAAGACGAAGTCGCGGGCAACCTGGGACTCGCCCCAATTGCCGAGGAACCCCTGCACCCAGCCCAACTCGTTCTCGCGGGCGTAGCCTGCCGGCGCTTCGGGCGAGGGGTCTAAGGCAAGCCCGATCATGGCGAAGCGCGGGTCGCCCCCGAAGGCGTCCCAGACCGCCTTGAGGTGCGGGGTTTCGGCGGTGCACGGCCCGCACCAGACGGCCCAGAAGTCGACCAACACGAACCGGCCCCGATAGTCCGAGAGCGTGAACGTGGCGGCGTCTTCCAGGGCCGCGTCGGCGTTTTCGCCGGCGTAATCGGTCTCCGGGTCCAGCAAGGGCACGGTGAAATCGGGCGCCGGCGAGCCGCTGCGCAGCGGGGTCGGGGCCGCTTCGACGGTGTGGACGCCCAAGTCCAACGGCTCGGCGAGGTAGCCGACGCCGTCGGGCAACGCGGGCACGGTGAAGCGATGCGAGGCGTGGCCCAGCGTGGCGCCGAAGCCGCACTGCCCGGCCTCCGGCGGCGCCGAGACCGCGACCGAAAGCGTGTACTCGCCGGGAGGCACGTTCTCGACGCGGAAGCCGCCGTCGGCGTCGATGGCGAACGCGAGCGTGAGGTCCGGCCCGCGTCGCTCCGCCTGGATCTGCCCGATCTGCTCTTGCAGGGCCTTGCCTTCGTCGCTCTCGGCGAAGTCCTGTCGGCGCTGGGCGTCCCAAAGGTCGAAGCCTTCGGGCAACAACTCGGACATCCGCGCCTCGAGCTCGACGTCGGCCTCGTGCAGCAACTGGATCGAGCGGTGGCCGTGGACCAAGCTGCGCTCGTCGTCGGGATCGGGCCACGCGATCCGCCCGACGACGGGCCGGCCGCCGCCACCGACGGCGACGGAAGTCGCGCCGCCCGACTCCACCTCGCAGCGCACCGCGTGGGTGTACCCGGTCATGCTCGGGCCCATGGCAACGACGCGTCCCACCGCGAACTTGCCCGGCGGCACGCGGTCGAACACGAACGACCCATCGGCCTGCACGGCGGCGCCGAAGTGGTGGTGTAGTCGCAGCTCGTCGTGATGGTGCGGCTCGTTGAGCCAGGCGGCGACGCGCTCGCCGGCGCCGGGCTGGTCGCCCACGGTCACGCGGCCTTCGATGCGGCCCCAGGGCTGCAACGCAAGCCGGCCGTTGGCTTGCGCGAACGCGTTCGCGTCGGCTTCCAGGTAGCCGGCGTCGTGGGCGACGACGAGCAGGAAGTCCTCGTCCAGCGGGGGCAACGCGAGGCGGCCGTCGCCATCCGTGATTAGGCGGGGCGCGTCGGGGTCGGCGATCACCCTGCCGTTGTCGATACGAAGCCCAACGCCCCCGATCATCAGGTGAACCGTCACCCCCGCCGCGGGCGAACCCGCGCCATCGACCAGCCGTCCCTCCAGCGGCTTGGCGGGCGTGAGCTCGAGCGACACCGACACGTCTTGCCCATTCAAGCTGGGCTCGAACACCAAGGGCTTGTAGCCATGCGCTTCGATCCGGTACCGCGTCCAAGGCCTGCCCGGGAAGTACCGGCCCTGCCACACCCCGCCCGAGGCGCGCTCGTCGTCGTGCCCGCGCGACCAGAAAACCCGGCCGGCGCGGGCGTCGAGCACCTGGCCGCGGATCACCGAGAACGACGAGACCGGCGACCCGGTCTCGATATCCGTCGCTTGGATGACCAGCGCACGCGGCCCGGCCATCACGATGCGGTGCGCATCCTCGGGGTCATCGGGGTCGCTGGGCTCCAGCGAAAGCTCTTGCCGTGCAAGATCACGGCCGTAGATGTGAAACGTGACCGCGTCGGCCGGTCCCAACCACGTGGCCCGACCCTGGGCGTCGGCCCGAAAGCCCTGGTCGAGCGTGCGGCAGCCGCGCCACGTGTCGGCGTAGAGGTGGACCCCCGGCAACGGCTCGCCTTGCTCGTCCACGATGCGGAAGCGGAACGTGCTCGCCGGGCCCAGCACAAAGTCGATGGGCTGCATGCCCGGCGCCGCGGTGGAGCTGACCAGGTCGGGCGCATAGCCGTCCTTGGCGACCGTGAGCACCAGGCTCCCGGGGGCCACGTTGGCGAAGCGGTATCGGCCCTGGTCATCGGTGAACGTCGAAGGCGGCGGGTTGGAGCAGACCCGGTCGGACCCCTGTGCGACCAGGGCGC
>JBCCXV010000190.1:0-5455 GCA_039191195.1 Planctomycetota bacterium | reverse complement strand
TCAACGGCCTCTGCACGGCCGAAGAGGCGGCGGCGGCCACCCAACGCGAGATCGATTCCCGCATCGCCCGCAACCTGACCCGTGACCCCTCGCTGCAGCGGCGCTACGACGAGGCCGTCGCGCTGCAGAAGCGGATCGACGCGCGGCTGGCCGCCGGCGAGCGGGTGCCGGCCGAGTGGATCGCCAACCCGTTCTACCTGCGCTACTACGCCGCGACGGGCCGGCTCGAGACGCCCTCAACGGTGGCCGAGGTGACGCCATGAAGCGGGGCGGCGCCGCGGGGCGGCGCGAGCTCGTCGCCGGGCTCGCGTTCCTGATGCCCAACCTGATCGGCGTCGTGGTCTTTGTCGTCTACCCGGTGGTGTTCAGCCTGGCGATGGCGTTCACCGACTGGGACCTCAAGCTCCACAACCGCTTCAGCGACGTCACGCCCGTGTTCGTGGGGCTCGAGAACTTTGTGGACATGCTCTCCGACGGCAAGTTCCTCCGCTACCTGGGCAACACTCTGTTCTTCATGATGGGGATCCCGCTGAGCATCGCGGGGTCGCTCACGGTCGCCCTGCTGCTCAACCGCGACCACCGACCCGAGCGGGCCCGCGGCCGATTGGCCTTGCTGGCCGGCGCGCTGCTGCTCGTGGGCGCGGCGATGATGGTGCTGACCGGCTTGGGTTCGACGGCCATGACGCTGCTGCTCGGCGGCGTTGCGGGCGGCGTGCTCATCGCCGGGGTGGCCGGCGGGACCACGGTGTACCGCACGATCTTCTACACGCCGCACTTCGTGGCGGGCGTGGCCACCTTCATCCTGTGGAAGAAGCTCTACGACCCGCAGACCGGCCCGGTCAACGTGGCGCTCACGCCGGTACTGGATGCGCTTACTTCGCTCGTACAAGCCGTGCCGCCAGGCGCGTTCTCGGTGCTTCTTGCGACGGGTTTCTTGGCCACGGCCGGACTCGCCGGTTGGTGGTGGGCCTGGCTTCGGCGGAGCTACATCGACGGCGAGAGCGGGGCGGTGGCGTCGCTCATCGCGGTCGTGCCGCCGGTTGCGCCGCTGGTTTGCGCTGGGTTCTGGTGCGACCCGAGTCCTGGCCTCTGGCTGATGGTCGCCGCGGCGGGCGCGTTGTGGGTCGCCCAAGTGGTACGGCTGCTCTCCGCACGCGAGCGCTTCCCCGCGCCGCTCATGGCGGGGTTTGGCTCGGTGCTGCTCTTGTCGGCAGGCGTCGCAACGGCCATGTTTGTGCTCATCGGACTATCGAGCGCGGTGGGGGGGCTGCCCGCCTGGGTAGCCGGCGCGGCGCCGACCGACGCGCCGGGGCTCGACCCGCCCGACTGGCTTAACCAGTACGCCTGGGCCAAGCCGGCCCTGATGATCATGGGCTTCTGGGCGGCGATCGGCTCCAACACCATGCTGCTTTACCTCGCGGCGCTCTCGGGCGTGCCGCCACAGCTCTACGAAGCCGCCGACATCGACGGCGCCGGCCGATTGGCCCGCTTCTGGAACGTCACCTGGCCGCAGCTGGCGCCGACGACCTTCTTCATCGTCGTCATGGCCACGATCTACGGCCTGCAGGGCGGCTTCGAGATGGCCCGCACCATGACCGAGGGCGGCCCCGCCGGCGCCACCACGACGCTCAGCTACTTCATCTTCACCGAGGGCTTCGAGACCGGCCGCCTCGGCTTCGCCTCCGCCGTGGCCTGGGCGCTGTTCCTGCTGATCTTCGGGCTGACCCTCTTCAACTGGACCTTCGGCAACCGCTATGTCAACGAGTGACGGCCGAATCCTGGGCATCAAGCGGCGCGCGTTTTTCTCGATGACCGCCCACCACGTGCTGCTGACGGCGCTGGGCTTCACGCTGGTGCTGCCCTTTGCGTGGATGGTGCTGACCAGCTTCAAGGGGCTCGGCGACGTCGGCCAGGAGAGCTGGCTGCCCGGCGACGATGGCTGGCAGCCGGGCAACTATCTGGAAGTGTTCCGCCAGATCCCGTTCGCCCGCTACTACCTCAACAGCCTGTTCGTCGCCTCGGCCGTGACGTTCTTGCAGGTCTTCACGAGCTCGCTTGCCGCGTTCAGCTTTGCGCGGCTCCGGTGGCGCGGGCGCGACGCCGTGTTTCTGATGTACTTGTCGACCATGATGCTGCCGGGCCTGGTGCTCATGATCCCCAACTACCAGATCATGATCTCGCTGGGCCTGGTCGACACCATCGCCGGCCTAGTGCTGCCCGCGGCGTTCTCGGCCTTCGGCACCTTCCTGCTCCGGCAGTTCATGCTGACGATCCCCTCGGCCCTTGACGAAGCCGCAGCGATCGACGGCGCCAGCAAGTGGCGGCTCTACCTCGACGTCATCCTGCCGTTGTCGCGGCCGGGCTTGGTGACGTTGTCCATCTTCACGTTCATCGGCAACTACAGCAGCTTCTTCTGGCCGCTGGTGATGCTCAAGAGCCAACACAAGTACACCCTGCCGATCGGGCTGCTGTCGTTCGACTCCACGGCCGGTCAGCAGACGAACCTCCTGATGGCCGCGGTCACCATGAGCATCGTGCCGATGGTGATCCTGTTCGTCGTGATGCAGAAGCAGATCGTCAAGGGCATCCAGCTTGGCGCCGTCAAGGGATGAGGTGACCCGTTGGCCTAAAAGTCGGGGGCGGGGCGTCACGAATCGGCGGCAATCGGTCCAGAGAAGCACTTCTCTTAGGACGTTCCGGGGTGCACAATTCGGTGGTTCGTAGCGATCAGCCCTTCCGGGACATCACGATTTCTGGAGACACGCCGTGACCACACTGCAGACCCCTCGCACGTCCGGCTCGCTGGGCTTTGTCAGCGCCGACCACGCCGCGCCGGTCCAGCTTCAGCGCTACGCGGGCAACCCGGTGCTCGAGCCCCATCCCGGCCACGCCTGGGAAGAGAAGGTCGCCACGAACCCCGCCGCCTGGCTTGAGGACGACGGCAGGGTCCGCATGCTCTACCGCGCCGCCGGCCACGACGAGCAACACAAGGTCTACTTCGGCATGGCCGAGAGCGACGACGGCCTGAACTTCCGGCGTGTCTCCGACGAGCCGGTGTTCGGCCCCAGCCTCGACGGCTTCGACGCCGGCTGCGTGGAAGACCCGCGGGTGATGAAGATCGGCGACATGTACTTCGTCACCTATGCCGTTCGGGCCCAGCCGCCCGGCCAGTATTGGCTCGGCGACGACGCGCCCTGGCAGCGCGACCCCCTCACCCCCGAAGCGCCCATCTCGCTCCGCGAGAACTACACCGTGACCGGCTTGGCCCTAACCCGCGACTTCAAGACCTGGTTCCGCGCCGGCCCGCTGACCGACCCCAGCGTCGATAACCGCGACGTCATGCTCTTCCCCGAGACCATCCACGACAAGTGGTACATGATCCACCGCCCGATGCAGTGGACCGGGCCCGGCTACGGCACCGAGTATCCCGCCATCTGGATCAGCCGCGGCGACGACCCGCTGTCCCAGCACAAGCACGCGTTGCTCGCCAAGGCCGAGTTCCCGTGGGAATGCAAGGTCGGCGGCAACACCCCGCCCATGCGCACCGACGACGGCTGGCTGTTCCTGTACCACGGCGTCGGCCCCGACAAGCACTACCGCCTGGGCGCCCTGGTGCTCGACCTCGACGACCCCACCATCGTCCGCTACCGCAGCGAAGGCTGGCTCATGGAGCCCACCGAAGACTACGAGCTCGAGGGCTACTACAAGGGCGTCATCTTCCCCTGCGGCAAGCTCGTGAAGGACGGCAAGCTACACGTCTACTACGGCGGCGGCGACAAGGTCGTAGGCGTCGCGACCTGTGACATGAAGCAGCTGATGGACTACCTGCGCAGCTGCCCGGCCTGAGGTCGGCGCCGCCGCTAGTGTCTCGGCAGACGCAAGCCTTCACGCCCGAGGTTCACCCGCTTGTCACCGCATCGCCGTCGCCATCTCGCGTTGCTGTGGTGCGCCGTCGCCCTCGTCGCCGGCGGGTTATGTCAGCCCCTTCACGCCGAGCCCAACGTGTCCCGAGGTGACCGCCCGTACCGCGTCGGCGTGTTCAGCGAGAACATCCCCGGGCTAAGCGCCGACCGGCTTACCCGAACGATCGACACGCTCGACCGAGCCGGCGTCGAGGTCGTCCGGTTGTCCGCCAAGCAGCTCGAGTCGGATGCGGGACTCGACCCGAACCGCATCGACGCCCTGGTCCTGACCTCCAGCCCCGTCTTCCCCGGCGCCGCGAAGGACAACCTCGACCGATACCTCCGGGCCGGTGGCGACATGGTGCTGCTCGGTGGCCGGGGCTTTCGCGACCCCGTCACCCGGGAAGGGGGGCGCTGGCTGAACTACGACCAGCTCAAGCCCAGGCTGGCCAAAGGGCGAGGCCTCACGCCGCTGTCCGTCTTCGATCCGCTCGCGCCGCAGGACTGGCGCCGTTCGGCCAGCAACCGCGAGGGCGCCAGCCGTGTCGTCGCGGCCCGCTTCGGCCGGCGCGACGGCCTGCGGCTCGACCTCCGCGGCGTCGATCACTTCGACACCTACGCGGTCC
The DNA here is from genome assembly GCA_039191195.1 of Planctomycetota bacterium. Lineage (GTDB taxonomy): Bacteria > Planctomycetota > Phycisphaerae > Phycisphaerales > Phycisphaeraceae > JBCCBV01. The sequence goes on along the minus strand of JBCCXV010000190.1, from coordinate 927 downwards.
GCCTGGAGCAGTCCATCCCCGAAGGGCACAACGTGCTGGTGTTGGTAGCGCGAGCGGGGTCGGGAGACACGCGCCAGGCCGCCTTCGAGCTCCGGACCGAGGCCGGCGCCCGCTGGATCGCCACCGTCGATCTGAGCACCACCTGGACGCCGATCGTGCTACGGCCGACCGACTTCGCCTACTACCGCGGCGGCCCACCCCAGGCGCGGGGTCGTCTCGACTTCGACCAGAGCGCGCGCCTGTCGTTCGGCCTGGCCCGCGACTTCGCCGACTTCGAGGGCGAGGACCACCAACTTTCCTTCACCGTGCTCGGCACGGCGGAACTCGACGTCGCCACCGGGCAGGCGCTCGGCGCACTCGACCTCTACACCGAGTTGGCGCCGTTCCAATACGAAGGCGCCGAAACCGCCCATTCGCTCGACGATTCTCGCCTCGGGCTCAGCCGGCCGCTTACCTTCCGCGGGCCGATCACGGGAACCGCAGCCTTCGCCGTGCCCAAGGCGGGGGCCTCCCAGCGGTTCGACGTGTTGCAGACCACCGGCGCCAAGGGGCAGCCCGTGACCGCCGGCGCAGTGGTCGCGCATTACGACGGCCCTTTTGCTGGATCGCAATGGTTTGTCGTCGGCGTCGAGACCGACGGCTTCTACCGGCAGGCCGAGTGGGAGACGCTGCTAACCCGCGTCGTGCAGCGCATGGCGAGCGAGTCATGGATCGACGAGGCCCGGCGCGATAACCCCTTCTCCGATGCCGATCGCATGCGTTCGATGATCGGAGTGACTCACGCCGGGGCGAAGTACCACCACACCGACCGCGACGTGCTCAATGAAGGCGCCCTCCAGGTGCAGACCCTCGGCGCCCGCACGCTCAAGCTCTGGATGCCACGGCCGCACCAGATGTACCTCTTCAACCACGACTGGCCCGACGAGT
>JBCCXV010000189.1:0-5494 GCA_039191195.1 Planctomycetota bacterium | reverse complement strand
GTACACGATTAACGCTTTCTGGAGGGCGGGCGAGAAGGGCTGGACGGTCCGCAAGGCCAACGCCAAGGGCGAGCTGACCGAGAAATCCGGCAAGCACCCCAAGGACAGGGGACAGCTCTTCTACGACAACATCGCCGAGCATCTGACCGGCCAAGCCGAGCTGATTATCACCCCGCAGTGGGCCCGCCGGCCGATCCACATCCTGGACCTGGCGATGAAGTCGGCCCAGCAGGGCAAGGCGCTCAAGGTCAAGTACGGCTGAGCCGGGCGTACGACCTAAACTCGGTGCGTGGCTGAGCGAGCGATCCTGCACGTCGACATGGACGCGTTCTTCGCGTCGATCGCCCAGCTGGACGACCCGTCGCTGCACGGCAGGCCGGTGCTGACGGGCGGGACGTCCGGGCGCGGGGTGGTGACATCCGCGTCGTACGAGGCTCGGCCGTTTGGGTGTCGCTCGGCGATGCCGATGGCGGTAGCCAAGCGGCTGTGCCCGCAGGCCGTGTGCGTGAAGGTGGCGGGCGAGCGGATCCGCGAGCTGTCGCACGCCGTGTTTGAGGTGCTCGAGACGTTCACGCCGCTGGTGCAGCCGGTGTCGGTCGACGAGGCGTATCTCGATGTCACCGGCTCGGTGCGGCTGCTGGGCGAGCCGGCGGCGATCGCGGCGGCGGTGAAGCGGGCCGTGCGCGAGGCGACCGGGCTGACCGCCTCGGTCGGGCTGTCGACCAACAAGTTCCTCGCGAAGCTCGCGTCCGAGCTCGACAAGCCGGATGGCCTGACCCACTTGCCGCCCGACCGCGTCGACGCTCTGCTTGGGCCACGCCCCGTCGCCGACATCTTCGGCATCGGCCCCGCCACCGCCCGACGCCTCCAACGCCAGGGCATCGAGACCGTCCGCGACCTCCGCGCCCTCGACGCCGATCGTGCTCACCGCCTGCTCGGCGACGCCGGCCCCGCGCTGCAACGCCGCTGCCTGGGCATCGACGACCGCCCCGTCACGCCCGACCGCGCCGCCAAGTCCATCGGCCACGAGCACACCTTCGCCATCGACGTCTCGGACGCCGACGCCCTGGACGCCGAGCTCGTCCGCCAGGCCGACCACGTCGCCGCCCGCCTTCGCAGACACGACGTCACCGCCCGCACGGTCACGCTCAAGCTCCGCACGCCCGACTTCAATACCGTCACCCGCGCCAAGACGCTTGCGCAACCCACCGACCTCTCGGCCGACCTGCTCGACGCCGCCCGCGCCGTCTTCGCCGAGTGGGCCACGCCCGCCCCGCGCCCGCTGCGCCTTCTCGGCATCACCGCCGACCACCTCACCCGCGGGCCCGCGCAGGAGCCGCTGTTCGACCGCCCCCGCCGCGAGCAGCTCCGCCGGCTCGACGCCGCCATCGACACGATCCACGACCGCTTCGGGGATCGCTCCGTCACCCGCGCCGCCGCCTTGCCGACCGACGCCAAGACGCCCCGCTCCGACCCGCCGCGCTAACCGGCCCGGCCAGCCGCCGTCGTCACCTACCATCTCGGCCGATGGACCCCGCGGAACAACCCGCCCCCAAGCCCGCCGAGGCCGCCACGCCCAACACGCGCCGGCAGACCGTCGCGCTCGTCGCCGGGGTGTTGTTCGCGCAGCTGGCCTGCTTCGCCGCCGGGTTCTTCGCCTTCGGCGAGTTCCTCTCCCACAGCGGCCTGGGCCTGATCGTCGGGCTGATCGTCATGTGTCTGTCACTGCTGCTCACGCTGCTGTTCGTGAAGAACGACCGCCAACGTCTGGCCGCGATCAACGCGCAGCTTGAGCGTCGCGTGGAGCGTCGCACGCAGCAGATCACCGCGTCCCGCGACGCCGTCATCTTCGGCCTCGCCAAGCTCGCCGAGTCCCGCGACCCCGAGACCGGCCACCACCTCGAACGCGTCTGCGCCTACACCGACGCCCTCGCCCGACACCTCGCCACCACCAAGCCCTGCTGCGCCGACCAGCTCGACGACAAGACCCTCCACGCCATGGCCACCACCGCCGCCCTGCACGACATCGGCAAGGTCGGCGTGCCCGACGCCATCCTCAACAAGCCCGGCCGGCTCGACGACGACGAACGCAAGGCCATCCAACGCCACACCACCATCGGCGGCGACACCCTTATCGAGCTCAAGCAACGCTGGGGCGAGGACGCCTTCCTCGTCACCGCCTCGCAGATCGCCCTGCAGCACCACGAAAAATGGGACGGCAGCGGCTACCCGTTCGGCCTGGTCGGTGAGGACATCGCGCTCTCGGCCCGCATCGTCGCGGTCGCCGATGTCTACGACGCCCTGCGCTCCCGCCGGTCGTACAAGGACGCCATGACCCACGCCCAGGCCGCCGCCATCATCGCCGAGGGCCGCGGCTCGCACTTCGACCCCGCGGTGGTCGATGCCTTCGACGCCTGCGCGAGTGATTTCGACCGCATCCACGACCGCTTTGTCGACCCGGCCGAAAATCCCGTGCCCACGCACAACTGCGCCAACTGAGCTGCCGTCACACCACTCATCACTTCCCACTTATCACTCCTCACTGCCCGCGCCCATGCCCTCCCCCCTCACCGAAGACCTCAGCCCCTGGCTCAGCCAACGCCCAGCGCCCGGGCTGTTCGGCGAGTCGGTCCGGCGCGACACGCTGCTGCTCGGCGGGGCGGCGCTGCTGATGGCGGCGTTCAGCGTGGCGTTCGCCGATGTGCCGGTGGCCGAGTCCGTGCGGGACATGCCGCGGTGGGTCCGCAAGGCGGCCGACACCCTCACGCACCTAGGCCGGCTGGAGTGGGTGCTGGTCGGCGCCGCGATCGTCGCCGTGGTCGCCGCGATCTCACGGGCCAAGGCGCTGCTGAACTGGGCGTTGCTCCTGCTGGCGGCCGAGGCGGTGGCCGGCGTCGCGGTGCACCTGGTCAAGTTCGCCGTCGGCCGGCCGCGCCCGACCCTGCTGTTCTCCGACGGGCTGACCTGGCCCGCGCCCTTCGCGCTGGGGTCGGACTACAGCTCGATGCCCTCGGGTCACGCGGCGACGATCGCCTGCCTCGCGGCCGTGCTGTGGCTGCGCTTCCCGCGATCGTGGCCGATCTGGCTGGCGATCGCGGCAGTCATCGCGCTCACCCGCGTCTTCACGCTGTCGCACTACCTCAGCGACGTGTTCGTCGGCGTGTGGATCGGCGCGGCGGCCGCCTTGCTGATCCACCTGCCGTTCGTCAACGGCGGCCTACTGCCTCGGCCCGACATCAAGCCCGTTTAGCCCAGGGCCCGAAGGGCCGGGCTCCCGAGCAACTCAACCCCCGCCACGCCGCACCAACACCAGCCGCTTCACCTCCGCCCCCTTGGCGTAGTTGAGGATCGGCCACGACCCGACCGCCACCACCCCGTCAACGGCCCCCCCGTCGGCGTCGATCAAACCCGCTTCCTCCAGCAACGCCTCGCGCGTCAGCAGGTACCGCCCCCACTCGCCGCCGGCCCATCGACGCACCGTGCCCGCGCCCGTGTCCGGCATCGGCAGCGCGTTGCCCGCCGCGCGGTCGAGGTAGAAGATCAACGACCCCTCGCGGTACCCGATCGTGACCACCTCCTCGGCCGCCGCGTCCCCGCCGTCGGCCCGCACCGCCGCCGCGATCGACGCCGCCGGCTTGAACCCCTCCTCCGCCACCGGCAGCACCGTCAGCGTCATCAGCACGATCAACGCTACCCCGCCGACGCCGACCCATCGCCCCGCATCGGCCGCCCGTTCCTTGCGGATCCGCCGCACGGCCACCTCGCCCCACCCGATCATCAACGCGCTCAGCACCGTCCCCAACGCCGGCCACACCCAACTCCCCACCAACCCCACCCACCACGCCAGCCAAGGCCCCACGCCCACCAACCCCGCCAGCCCCAGGTTCACCGCCCCGAAGAAAAACTGCCCAGCCCGCAGCCACTTGCGGTCGTTCTCCGCCAGCGCTCCCCGGCGCGCGGCCTCGACCATCAACGCCACCCCCACCGCCATCGCCGGCCACGCCGGCAACGCGTAGTGCGGCAGCTTCGTCGCCACGAAACTCAGCATCACCAGAAATGGCACGCACGACACCATCAACCACCACCAAACCGTGTTTAGCCCAAGGCCCGAAGGGCCGGGCTCCCCATCACCCGACGCCCCAACACCCAACCGCCCCCCCAGCCACGCCCGCACCGCGCACGGCAGGATCAACACCCACGGAAACATCCCCACCGCCACCACCGCCGGGTAGAACGCCACCAGGAAGATCAGGTACCCGATCCACCCCTCGCCGCCGTGGCCTTCCATCGGGTTGAACATCCGGTACCCGACGTGCCGATCGAGGCCGACCTCCTTGAACGCCCCGCCGGTCGCGATGTTCGCCGGGATCGCCCACGCCGCGAACAGCGCGAGGCTCACCAGCGTCACCCCCAGCCACCACACGCCCTGCCGCACCACCCACGTCCGCGCCGCCACCCGATCCCGAGGCCCATCGATCGCCGCACTCCGCCACCACGCCCACGCCAGCAGCCCCAGCACCGGCAGCCCCGCCGCCGCGATCGCCACCGGCCCCTTCACGTACTGCCCCACCGTGATCCCCACCCCATACACCACCCACCAACCCCACCACCCCACGCCGACTCCACCCTCATTAGCCCCCGGCTCAGCCGGGGGGGAACCACCTTGCACGCCCCCCACCACCAACCGCGCCGTCGCCGCCAGCCACGCCAACGTGCACCCCATCAACAACACCCCGTCCGAGATCGACAGGTGCCCCAGCACCACCCCGAGCAAGCTCGTCGCCATCACCCCCGCCGACCACAACCCGATCCGCCGCCCGGAATCCGCGTCGCCCAACCCAGCCCCGCCGCTTCGCGTTTCGACTCCCGAGTTCCGACTTGCCTCCCTCCCCAACCACCGCCCTACCACCCCCGTCATGAATACGCTCGCTGCGAACCCCACGCAGCTCGCCAGCCGAACCCCCACCTCCGTCGCCCCCAGCAACGCCACCCCCGGCAGCATCGCCCAGTAAATCCCGCTCGGCTTGTACAGCCGCGGGTCCCCGTTGAACGTCGGCACCAGCCACCCGCCCGTCTCCAGCATCTCCACCGCCGCCCGGGCGTACCGCGGCTCGTCCCGGTCCCACAGCGTGCTCGACCCCGCCAACCACAGCTCCAGCGCCAGCGACCCCAGCGCGATCAGCCCCAGCCAAAACCAGAACCGCCCGCCCCCCTGCGATCCGTCGCGCTCAGCCATCCGCCGATGCTACCCCACCACCCCCAAGCCAACCGGAAGCGCAGCGCCCGGTTGGGTCCTCACCCCCCGGAACAATCCGATCGCCCCCCCCGTTCCCTATCCTGAACGAGCCTCGCTAGATATCACTCTGCCCCGCCCTCCCCAACCTATGAGCACCGCCGACTACCACGCCACCGTCCAGGACGTCTATCGCGACGCCGCCCAGGTCCCCGCCGACAACCTCTGCTGCGTCCCCATGGCCCCGCAGTACCTGCCCGG
>JBCCXV010000188.1:0-5511 GCA_039191195.1 Planctomycetota bacterium | reverse complement strand
CGCATGTGCTGGAACAGGGGCTGGATGAACGCCGTGGCGACCAGCTGCTCCGCGGCGCCGCGCAGGGTCTGCCCCGTCGCCTGAGAGCGGCCGGTCGCACCCACGGCGTCACCGCCCCGCTGCGAACGATCCAGTAAACCTTGGAACGAGCGCTCGTCCCGCTGCGCCGGCGCCAGGGCCTGGGTGAGCGAGGTCGACGTCGAACCCCAAGGGGAGCCCGCGGCGAGTTCGGAAGACGGGCCGATCATCAGTCGACCTCCACAACGTCGGCGGCGATCGCGTTGGCCTTGGCCAGCCGTCGAACCACGGCGATCCGGTCGGCGGCGGGGATCTGCAGCTGGTTCATGGCCCGCAGCAGGGCTTCCATGTCGGCGCCGCCCTCGCCTTCGGGGTCGAGCCCCACGAAGCCCTCCGAGCCAGGCCTCGGCGCCGCCGCCGCGCCCGTCGCGATGGTGAGGCCGGGGTAGGACACCATCGTGGGGCGCAACTGGACGTCGCCGACGATCACGATCGAGCCTTCGCGCTGGTTGAGGATGACACGCGCGCCACGGCTGATGAGCGACGTGTGCACGTGCATGCTCAGCATCTGGCCGAGGAAGGGCGTGGGGTCGGCCTGCTGGCGCAGGGGCACGTTGACCAAGAGGTTCTTGGCGTCGATGGCGCGGGCGATCTTGGGGCCGTCGGGCGCGAGCGTGCCGTTGATGAGGTCGGCCAGGTTGTGGGCCGTGCTGTGCGAGGCCCAGTGGTCATGGAGGACCAGCTGCACCTGGCCGGCGCGGTTCATGACGTTGGACAGGCGGTCGACGATGAGCTGGGCGCCGTTGTCGATACGGCCGGTGGTGAGCGTGCCGTCGCCGGCGCCGCGGATGACGCCCGAGGCCATGGCCATGGGCGCGCCGGCGGCGCCGTCGATGCCGGGCGGGCCGATGAGCGGGGTCAGCAGCAGCTGGCCGCCGCGGATGGAAGATGCGTTCCCGTAGACCGAGACCTCGATGTCGATCTGGTCGCCCTCGCGGACGCCCTTGGGCGGGATGGTGGCGGTGACCATGACCGCGGCGACCGCGGTGCTGCCCTCGAGCTCGGCGGGCACGGCCGTCTCGTCGAGGAAGTGGTTGACCATCTTGCGTAGCGCCTTGTGCGTGGACTTCATGTCCGCGCCGTCGCCCGTGCCGGACAGGCCGACGACCAGCCCCATGCCGTGGAGCTTGCCGCCCTCTTCGCCCTTGACGCGCACCAGGTTGTCGAGCCGGGTGGCCGACGCCGGGCCGGCGAGCAGCGCCGCGGCCGCCCACGCCAGCAGGAGACCCGGGCGCCGCGCCAGCCGCGACAGGCGGGTGTTCTCAAGAGCCCGAGATGGTGCAGGCGTCCATGCCTTCATGAGCTTGGCCTTTCGGGGCGGCTCCGCCGCCCGTGCGGGGTTAGAACGGGAACAAGACCTCCATCGCGCGGGTGAACAGGCCCTTCTCGGCGGCCCGTCGGAGCGCCCCGGAGGTCGTCTGGCTGATCTGCAGGTTGGCGATGTGGCTCGAGAGCACGGCGTTGTCGACCGCCGAGACGTCTTCGGGCCGGCAAGTTCCGGTCGCGAGGATCGTCACCTGCTCGTCGTCTTGACGGATGGTCTTGGTGGCCATGAGCACCAACAGGCCGTTGGGCTTGACGTCGATGACCTGGGCCGAGACGCGCCCGGTCATGGTGTCGCGTCGCTCGGCGGCGCCCTCGCCGGTGTACTCGCGCGACATCGAGGCGTCGAGCTCGATCGGCGTGTCGGCCAGCGAGGTGTTGTTGCGCAGCTGGGCGTCGACCAGGTCGGCCAACGTCAGCCGGGGGAACGCGGCGATCTCGCCCTCGATCGACGCATCCTTCTCGGTTTCCAAGGTGGCGTCGGCGGAGGCCTCGAAGTCTTCGCGCACGATGATGGTGATCACGTCGTGCAGAGCGAACGAGCGCGGCTCGGCCCGCTGGACGACGGCGAGGTTCAGGCGCGCCACCGCCGGGTTCACGGTCGGCCCCGGGGATCGGCGCACGGCCGGGTCGGGCTCGCCGAGGCCGTAACGCTCGGCGAAGCTCTGGGCGCCGTTGTCGAGATAGAGCGACGAGCTCTGGGCGCCGGCGTGCGACGCCGACAGGGCCAAGAGCAGCGCGGCCATGGTTGGGCGGGGCTTGCGGGTCATCGGCGGTCGTCTCCCGTGTTGACGGCGTGGTCGCCGCCGCCGAGCAAGACGCGCGCCCTACGCGGGCCGACGACCTCGGCGTGGAAGGTCTCGCGCGAGTCAGAGCGGCGCACCGCGATCACCTCGCCCACGGCGCCGTCGGCCATCGCGACGCCGACCATCTCGATCAGCAGTCCGCCGGCCCGGGCTTCGACGAGCACGGCGTCGCGCCGCTTGACCACCGCGGGGGCCCGCAGGTCGCCGAGGTGGATCACGTCGCCCGAGCGGATCGACCGCCCGGCCACTTGGCCCACCGCGGCCCGCACGCCCTGCGCCGGCTGGACGCCCAGGGGTGACTCGATCGAACGCATCACCAGGTCGGCCGGCTGGATCACCTGACCCCGGGCGACCTTGCCGGTCGCGACCGGCGCCTCGACCCGGCGGAACGCTTGCACTTCCAACGCGGCCGGCGCTTGGTCCGACCCGTACACCTCGACGCGGGCCATGAAGCGGGACGCGTCGATTGGCGTGACCCACACACGGCTGCGGCCGTCGACAAGCGGGCGCTGGGCCGACTGCCGGTCGGCCTCGCGCTGGTAGCGGAGGATGAGCCCCGCCGCGTCGGCGCCCGACTGCGCCGCGATCTCGCTGCGGATGTGGTCGGCCACGCGCCGGACCGGGCCGGCTTCGACGGGGTCGACGATGTTGACGGCTACGGCCGGCGCCGAGGGGGGCGCCGTGGCCGCCGGGGCCTCGAACCGCCGTTCGACGACGCACTCGGGCCGGCCGACCAGGCTCAGCAGCGCCCAGTTGGCGCCGACCTGAGTGAGCGCCCGGCGGATGCTCTCGTGATCGACCCGCGCCAGCATGCCGTTGGGCTCGAACCGGGCGACAACGACGTGGGCGAAGGCGCGGGCGTCTTCGCCGTCGAGTTGGGCGATCTCGCCGAGGGTGACCTCCGGGCCGGTGGCCGCGGCGCGGTCGACCAGGCGGATGCTGCCGGCGTCGGCCGACGCGGCCCACACCAGCAAGGCGACGGCGGCGGCGAGCCACAGCCGCCAGTGCGACGCCGTGCGTGCGCCGGGCGGCGGCGGGGTGGGCTCGGTCTGCGGGAGGCGCCAAGGCATGGTCAATCGCTCCGGGCGGGTCAAGTCGGGTCAGGCCGCGTGCCGGTCGGCTTAGAACCGGCGGAGGTTGGAGACCACCCGCAGCGTTTCGTCCGCGGCCTGGATGGTCTGGGAGTTGAGTTCGAAGGCGCGCTGGGCGCGGATCAGCGTCACCAGCTCGGTGACCGGGTCGACGTTGGACGACTCGAGGTGCTGGCTGAGCAAGGCGCCGAAGGCGTCGGTGTCGGGCTCGCCGTCGATGGGCGGGCCGGAGATGTCGGACTCGACGTAGAGGTTCCCGCCGACGGACATCAGGCCGTTGGGGTTCACGAACATCGAGAGCTCGATCTGGCCGACCTCCTCGGGTTCGCCGCCTTCGGGCGGGGTCACCAGCACCCGGCCCACGGGGTCGATGCGGATCGAGGCGACCTCGTCGGCGGCGCCGACGTTGATCGGCGGGTCGAGCAACGGCCCGCGGTCGCTGCCGAGGGTCAGGTTGCCTTCGCTGTTGACAAAAAACGCGCCGTTGCGGGTGTAGGCGATGCCGTCGGGCGAGCGGTCGGCGCCCACGCTCACGCGGAAGAAGCCGTCGCCCTCGATGTAGACGTCGGTGGGCTTGCCGGTCTGCCGGGGCGAGCCGATCTCGAAGTCGAACTGGGTGTTGGACACGCGCACGCCCAAGCCGACCTGCAGCAGGCCCGGGTTGCGGGCGCCCTCGTCGTTCTCGACGCCCGGCTGGACCTTCTGCTGGTAGAGCATGTCCTCGAAGTTGACGCGCGAGGCCTTGAAGCCGTCGGTGTTGACGTTAGCCAGGTTGTTGGCCAGGACGTCGATCTTGGTCGATAGGGCGTTCATACCCGAGGCGGCGGCGTGGAGGGCTGCGACGGCCATAGTTCAGTGTTCCGGAAGGCTCAAGAACAAGAGAAGGTCAGAAAGGGTCAGGAAACCTTGCCCAGGGTGTTGACGGCCCGGTCGATCATGGCGTCCTGGTAGCGCATCATGGTGGCGTTGCCCATGGCGGATTTACTGGAGGACACGACCTGCATCAGGGTGGCGATGGGGTCGGCGCCGGAGGCCTCGAGCGACTTGGGCGCGAGGCCGAAGTCGTCGGCGGGCAGGCGCGGGTCGTCGGCGAGGAAGGCGAAGGTGTTGTCGCCGGCCGGGCGGAGCTGGCCGCCTGGCTGGTCGATACGCGACACGCCGAGCTGGACCACGTCTTCGCCGTTCTGCCGCAACCAGCCGCGGGCGTCGATCTCGATGCGGCCGGCGCCGGTGTCGAGCTGGATGGGCCGGTCGTCTTCGCCCAGCACCCGGTGGCCGTTGGAGGTGCGCAGGAAGCCCTGGGCGTCGGTGACGAACTGGCCGTTGCGCGTCACCCGGGTCTGGGTGCGGCCCTGGCCGAGGCCGACCTCGACGGAGAAGAAGGTGTCGCCTTCGAGCAAGGCGGCGTCGAGCGGGCGTCCGGTCTCGTTGACGGCGGCGGCGGAAAAGGCCGCGCCGCGCGGCTCGACGAGCACCCCCCCGCCCAGGCGATCGAGCAGGGGTTGGCGGTCCCGGAAGGGCAGCCGGTCTTCGACCGACTCGGCCGGGCGTTGGCGCACGTCGGCGAGCATCGGCTTGAAGCCGGCGGTCTCGACGTTCGCCAGGTTGTTGGCGAAGACGTCCTGGCGATGGGTGTTCGCCAGGACGCCCGATGCGGAGAGGTAAAGGCCGTAGTACATCAGCTGTGTTCCGTCACGGCTGCCCCGCGGGGGGAGCGGGAAGCGTGGGCCTCGGGGCTCGATCCGTGAGCCCCGACCTCGAAGCGGCGGTTGCCGGTGTCGTTCTCCTCCGCCGCGTGCATCGCCGCCGCGACGCGCGCCAAGCGCTCGATGTGGGCGCCCCAGTCGGCCGAAGCCCCCCCGCCGGTCGCGGCGCGGATGCGCCCGAGCCAGTCGGTGCGGGAAGCGGTTCGATCCGGGGAGTGAGGCGTCACGTCGGGCTCCGTGGACGCAACGGCGTCCGCGGGTCACAACGCAAGCACGGCGCCAGCCGGTGCGCAAAGCCAGACCGGGCCGCGAAAACCCGCGGGATCGCCGCTCAGGCCCGCGAAACCGGCCCGGCAGTGCTGATACGCGGGGGCGACGGATCGCGTCGGCCTCGGCGTCTGCGGCGCGGGCGTCCCTGAGCGTTTGGCGGGCGATGCGCAAGGCCGGCCGGCGCCGCGCAACGCCTGCGCGGTTTGCGCTGGTTCCCAAGATGTCGAGAACAACAGG
>JBCCXV010000187.1:0-5519 GCA_039191195.1 Planctomycetota bacterium | reverse complement strand
TAGACCACCCGCGTGATGGCTCCAAGAGGAGCGGAAGGAGTATGGATCGATGATCCGTAGGGATATCGCGTGCGCGGCGGCGGGCTTGGCTGCGATGGCGGGCGTTTCGTCTTCCATGGCCCAGAGCACGGTGTCGACACAGTTCAACACCAGTGACGGGTTTGTGACCGGGGGCACGGCCCCGGTGTCGATCGCGTCGGGGTCGTTCTCGGCGGAGTTCTCCGGCGGGCAGCAGCAGCAGTTCTTCGACGGGCCCAGCTACAACGTCGGGCCGGCGGCGTACTTGTTCATCAACGGTGGCGGAGGATTCACCGGCTCGTTCGGTGGGACGGCGGCGTCGACCGGCGATACCGGCGACGTGACGTTCTCTCAAGGCGCGACCGAGGTGTCGGTGTTCGTGGCCAACCGGGCGCAGGGCGCCGCCACGACGGTGCGCGTCTTCGGGATCGACGACACGACCGTGCTGGCGGAGATCGCGGTGAGCCAAACCGACCTGCGGCCGTCGGCCAATCCGACGCCCACGGTGCTCCGTGCCGAGGCGCTGGGCGGCTTGATCGGTCGCGTTCAGTTCGACAACCCCGGCCCGGCGGCGAACCCGCCTTACGTGACGGCGATCGACACCTTCAGCGCGACGCGTGCGGGCTTGTGGGACGAGTCGGTCAACGGCGACTTCTCGACCGACCCGCTCACGCCCACGGCGGTGGACCTTCAGCTGGGGTCGAACACCATCGCGGGCTCGGTCACCACCGGCCCGGGCGCCGACACGCGCGACTACTTCACGTTCACCATCGAGCCCGGCGAGTTCTTGGCCGAGATCCTGCTGCTGGAGTACGACGACCCGGACACCGCGGGCGTCAACGACGGCAACCGCGGGTTCCACGCGCTGTTCGACGGCGACGTGGCGGCCCTGCCGGCCTTCGGCAACAACCTCGGGGGCAACCACCTGGACCCGCTGGCGTTCGGGACCGACCTGCTGCCCGGCCTGGCCGGTGGCGGGATTTCTGGGGGCACGGGCATCCCGGGCGGGGTGCTGGGCCCGGGCACGTACACCTACCTGATCCAGCAAACGGGTCCGCAGACGAGCGACTACCTGGTGGACCTGGTGGTGGTGCCCGAGCCTGCGGCGCTGTCGATGCTGACGCTGGGCGCCGTGGCGGTGCTGCGGCGTCGGCGGGCTTGATCGGGTCGGCCCTAGGACACATCACCCTCCGAATGACGGGCTCGACGCGCAGGCGTCGGGCCCGTTTTCGCGCGCGGGTCAGGGCGTGGTGGCGTTGGTTTGGTTCACGCGGTTGTAGAGCGCGAGGGTGGCCTCGTCGGAGCCCTGCCAGGGCACGCGGGTGTGGAACGTGCCGTTGTCGCGGTTGTACCACCAGATGATGCCGCCGTTGTTGGTGTGCTTGTTGTCGAGCTCGCGCTTGCCCGAGATGTTTTGGACGACCAGGGGCGCGACCTCTCCGAGGTAGGGGTTCTCGGGGAGGCCGGCGGGGGTGAACCAGTTGGGGTCGATGGTGGCGGGCCACTCGTTGGTGGACCCGTACTGCTCGAGCAACTTGCGCTGGACGGCGGAGACGGACTGCTCGGCGGCGGTGTGGGTGGACTCGTCCTGGGCCATGCCGAAGCGCGGGATGACGATGGCGGCGATGATGCCGAGCACGGCGATGACGATCACCATCTCGATGAGGGTGAAGGCTCGGCGGGGGTTGGCGTGCGGGCGCATGCGATGAACCTCCAGGCGGGACTGGGACCTAGGGTTTATCGCGAGGATGACGGCCGCGCTTAAGCGCGGTGGGCGGCCGGCGGGGATTATGGGGCGTGGATGGTGAGCTGTCGGACGGCGCCGTCGCGGTTGAACAGGCGTGCGCTGAGGTCTGCGGGGAGCACGCCGGTGTCGAAGGCCTGGGTGGCGCCGTCGGCCATGTGGGCCTCGATGCGGAGGGCGCCGGCGCCGCGCTGGACGACCACGGGGGTCTGGAAGAGGGTCATGGCGTACGAGCCGGCGGGCAGGGGCAGGGTGTGCTCTTGATCGTCGAGGTCGAGGTAGGCGAACTCGCCGGGCTCGCTGAGGTATTCGCGCTCGTGGATGGCGGCGGGGTCGAAGCGGAGGGCGCCGTCTTCGATGGAGACGCCGAGCTCGGCGACGCGGGTGAGGATCTGCTCTTTGACCTGGCCGGTCATGCCGGGCTGCTGGGCGCCGGCGTGGGAGGGCGTGTGGGAGTAGGGGTCGGTGGGGAAGGCGCCGTACTGCTCGGGCGACTTGGTGGCGGCAGTGCCCTCGCGGAGTTGCTGGTAGCGGTCGGCGAGGTCGGCGGCGCCGGGGTCGGCGTTGGCGCGGGCGGCGTCGAGGTTCTCTTGCACGGCCAAGAGGAGCTTGGAAGACATGTGCCAGTAGATGCAGCCGAGGCCCTCGAAGCCGTACATCCCGCCGGAGCGCCCGGTGAAGGCGTGGTGGTGGAAGACGGATTCGTAGAGGTCGAGCACGGCTTGGCGGCCGGCGGCGACGGCGTCGGCCCAGGCGGGCTGGGCGGCGAGTGCGTCGAGCGCGTCGACCAGGTCGCTGGCGTGGTGGAAGTCGGCGTGGAAGCGGGCGTGGCCCTGGGCGTCGATCTCAATGAGCGTGGGGTCGGCTTCGTCGAGCAAGCGCGCCAGCAGCGGGATCGCGCGGGCGTCGGCGAGGGGGATGCGGTTCTTGTCGAGGAAGTTGGGCAGCTCGCGGTTGGGGTAGAGCAAGAACGAGCCTTGGTCGTCGCGGAACAGGGCGCTCTTGAACATGGCGTCGACCAGGGCGCAGACCTCGCTGGGGGTGAGCACGCCCGCGCTGAGGATGGCGACTTGACCCTCGAGGATGGGGCCGAGGCGGTCGAGGGAGGCGGTGTCGCTCTCGGGTTCGATGCGGATGAGGTTGTAGCCGTGGTACAGGCCGTCGTCGCGGAGGTTGTGGCGGATGGCGTGGTCGAGCCAGGGCAGGACGCGGCGGAGGGCGGCGGCGAGTTCGGAAGCGGCCTTGGCCGAGGGGGCGCCGAGCGGCTTGTCGTAGACGGCCTCGCGGTATCGCTCGAAAGCGATGCCCAGGGCGTCGACGACCTTGCGACGGTCGGCGTCGGCGATGGTCGCGGCCGGGTCGGCGACGAGACCGGCGTGGACGTCGAACACGGCCATGACTTGGTCGAACCACTGGCCGACCTGGGCGGAGAGCTCGACATGCTGCTCGCCGAGGTCGTCGAAGCGATCGCCGAGGAAGGCGAGGTGCCGGCGGAGGTAGGCGAGGGTGACCATGGATAGGCCGTAGCCGGCGAGGGCGTTGTTGGCGTCGTTCCACTCGGGGCGTTGGGTGGACATCCAGATGCCGCCGTCGGGCACGAAGCAGGAGAGCTTGGCGAGGACGGGGATCAGGAGCTTCTCGGCGAGGGCGAGGCGCTCGACCTGGCCTTGGTCGGCGGGGCGTAGCTGGCCGTCGGCGCCCATGTCGGCGACGCGCTGGTTGAGGCGTGCCTCGGCGGGGTCGTCATAGAGGACGGTGGCGCGGGGGTCGGCGACGATGTCGGCGTAAGTCTTGAGCCGGTAGGGCACGTCGGCGGTGGCGAAGACGCGCTGGGTCATGAGCTGCTTGAGGCGCGCGGGGTCGAAGCGGTGCTGCCACTCGAGGAGCTTGAGCAGGTAGATGATTTGGTGGTCGCCCCAGTAGCCGATGTTGGCCCAGGGCGAGTCGGCTTCGAGGACTTCCCAGTCGAAGCCGTCGCGGGTGATGCGGTAGGGGTTGAAGCCGTCGATCGTCGAGGCGTTGACGAAGCGGGCGATCATGCGGTCGAGCAGGCGTGGGAAGCTGAGCGCCATGGCTTCCCAGTTCTGGAAGATGTCGCGCCAGTTGCCTTGGTAGTCGAGCCGTGGCGACCCATCGGCGTTCGTAAGGCGGATGGTGAAGATGTTCCAAGGGCGGCTGGGATCGCCGTGGCGCCGACCGAAGGTGATGGGCAGGTATTCGAGAGCGAGGCGGATGGCGTCGGGGTCGCCGGAGGCTTCGGCGGCCTTGAGGATCGAGGCGCAATCCAAGCGGCCGTGTTTGTCGGGGGCGGGCAGCGTGGCGGCGGCCTTGCCCGAGCTTTGCCGTTGGAGGAGGAACGAGCGGACGTCTTCGGCCGGTGCGTGCTGCTGGTCGGCGGGCACGCCCCCGCGGAGGGTGTTGAATAGCACGTTGGCGAGGTGCTGGGCGGCGTCGGCGCTGCGGCCGGTCTGTTGGAGGGCGTCGACTGGGGCGAGCTTGGCGAGCAGGCCCTGGGCGTTGACGCGCTTGGCTTGTTGCAAGCGTGCGGCGCGGTCGCCGTCGGCGAGGAACTGGTCGAGGGCGACGGCCTGGGCTTGGGATCGGTGGACGTCGCCGACGATGGACCAGGTTTCGGACTGGCCGGGTTCGAGGGTCAAGGTCTGCTGGAGGAGGTAGCTGCCGACGCGGCCCTTGAGGTCGACGGTTTGGACGGGCTGACCACCGAGCTCGAAGTCGCGCAGGCCCTGGGCCGAGAGGGTGACACGGGCGCCGGGCAGTCCGTCGTGCCAAACGGTGTTGCAGCGGAGGGATTCGCTGGGCTGGGCGAGGTCGGTCGGAGCGGTTTCGAGATAGAAAAGTCCCAGGCCGTTGGGCGACAGCTGCGACCTTCGGTAGGCGTTGACGAGGCAGCTGGAGGACTGCTGGAGGCGGAGGTCGACACCGGCGGGGAAGACGGCGCGGAGGCCGTCGAGGAGGGTGAGCCGGACGGTCTTGTCGCCGGTGTTGGTCAGGACGCAGTGGCGGGCCCAGCCGAGGTCGTCGGCGGCGGTCCAGTCGTAGGCGAAACTCAGGCCATGGGCGTGGTGCTCGGCGGCGAAGCCGACGCGGTGGCCCAAAAGGCTCTTGGTGAGGGTGTGGCGAACGCCCGCGCCATCGGCGGGGTCGAGCCAGGGCCGCCAGACAGTGGGGGGTTGGGCGCCGTCGCCTTCGATACGCAGGAGGGTGAGGGGTCCGACCTGTCCGCCGAGGCGGTGCAGGCGGTCGTCGGTTTCGTAGGGGAACAGGCACTGCTCGGCCTGGCGGCGTCCCGCGGTGAGCCCGCCGGCGCTGGAGACGTACATCCACAGGTCCGAGGCGCTCACGACCGTCATGAGGAACGGCGCCATGCGGTGGACGTCGGCGATGTGCTGCTCGCCCAAGCGCTCGGCAAGGGGCGTGGTCTGACGAGCGTCGGGCGAGGCGGCGGGCTGCGACAGGGTGGATGTCACGGGGGACTCCGGGGGCGGCATGAAACGCGGCGCAAGGCGGGCGCCCGTCCGGGCGATTGCGGAAGGCCGGCGGCAACGCGCGGGAGGCACGGGGACCCGCTGGGGCGCCCCCAAACGCCCGGCGGGGAATGGGCCTGGCAGGATTCGAACCTGCGACCTCACCCTTATCAGGGGTGCGCTCTAACCAGCTGAGCTACAGGCCCGTCGAATCGACGAGTGTAAACACCTGACGGTGGCGGTCAACGGCCCCCCGGCCCCGGAAGCGGGCG
>JBCCXV010000186.1:0-5544 GCA_039191195.1 Planctomycetota bacterium | reverse complement strand
GCCGCGGCGCAGTTCGGCATCTTCGCCGCGTTCCTGGGGGCCGCGGCCTTGCCGATCTTCAACCTGCAAGAGGCCGCATCCATCGGGATCATCGGCGGCGCCGACGGGCCGACGGCCATCTTCACCTGCGCGACCCTGGCGCCGCACCTGCTCGGCGCCGTGGCGCTCGCGGCGTACTCCTACATGGCGCTGGTGCCGATCATCCAGCCGCCGATCATGCGCCTGTTGACCACGGAGGCCGAGCGCAAGATCCGCATGGAGCAGATGGCGCCGGTGAGCAAGAAGGTCAAGATCGTGTTCCCGGTGGCGTGCTTCATCATCACCGCGTTCATCGCGCCGGCGGGCCTGCCGCTGCTGGGCATGCTGTTCTTCGGGAACTTTTTGCGCGAGTGCATGGTGACCGACCGGCTGAGCCGTACGGCCCAGGGCACGTTCATCGACATCGTGACGATCTTGCTGGGCGTGACCGTGGGCGCCAAGACCTCCGCGGCGAACTTCCTGACGGTGCAGACCCTGCTGATCTTCGTGTTGGGGATGGCGGCGTTTGCGATCGCGACGGCCTCGGGCGTTCTCGCGGCGAAGCTGATGAACAAGCTCAGCAAGACCCCGGTGAACCCGTTGATCGGCGCCGCGGGCGTTTCGGCCGTGCCGATGGCCGCGCGCGTGGCGCACGCCGAGGGCCAGAAGGCCGACCCGCAGAACTTCCTGCTCATGCACGCGATGGGCCCGAACGTGGCCGGGGTGATCGGATCGGCCGTCGCCGCCGGCGTGTTGCTCAGCAGCCTGCAGGGCTGAGCGGCTGGCCGGCGATACGCGGACAGCGCGGTGGATGGACGGGCGGGACGCAAAGCATCAACCCGAGCGTCGGATCCACGAGATGATCCGTCGCGGGGGCGTGCGTCTGACGATCCTGTGAAGGGAGATCGCGATCTGCCCTGCGCGATCGGGCAAGCGGGCGACCGGGATCGAACCGGCAACATTCAGCTTGGAAGGCTGACGCTCTACCAATTGAGCTACGCCCGCGAACTTCGCGTCCTCTTGGGCACGCCACTAGATACTACACTGCGGGAGTGACGAAGGCGGCGGGCCGGCTCGCAACCTCCGTGGGGGACCTCAAGCGCGGCTCAGGGCGTCGTGTTGGCGACCGTAGTCGTCCGCGGAAAGGACGCCTTGAGTTGCCTTGTTTCGAGCGCACTGTCGGCGCCGGGTGCTCCGTGCGCCAGTTGTGACCCTTGGGGGTGTCAGAACAAGGACGGTGATTGGTGTCGCGCTGTTGCTGGCAGCGCAACGCGTCTGAGTGAACCGCATATCAGCACTTACTTACCATTGAGAGATGTAGAGAATGAAGCTTGTCGTTTTTGGGTCTACAGGTCGTGTGGGCAGTTCGATCGTGATGCAAGCGCTGGACGCGGGGCATCAGGTTTCGGCATATGCGCGCCCTGCATCCGTCGGGAGTCTGCCGCCGGGGGTGGAGGTGCACGAGGGCGGCCTTGACGACGTGGGCGCGATCGCCAAGGCCGTCGCGGGGGCCGACGCGGTGCTCAGTGGGCTTGGCGCCCGCAAGAACACGGCGGATCAGGCGCCGATGCTGTCCGGGGCTTACGAGCGGATTTGTCAGGCGATGACCGATGCGGGCGTAAAGAGGCTGGTCGCGATCTCGGGGTCGGCGACCCGCCTGCCCGATGAGCCGGTCGCGTTTGGGCGTCGCATTCTGCGCGGGGTGATGAAGCTGTTAGGCCGCCATATGCTGCGGGCGAACGAGGCGGCGGCCGCCGTGATCCTCGGTACACAGTTGGAGTGGGTGCTTGTCCGGCCACCGCTGATCAAGGACGGGGGCCCCACTGGATCCCGCGCCGCTAGCCTGCGGGCGACGCCTTCGATGCACATCACCGTGGGCGACGTTGCCGGGTTCATGCTTGAGTCGGCCCTCTCAGACGAGTGGGTCCGCGAGGCTCCGTTCGTCGCGGCGGTATGACCGTGCCGGCAAGGCGCCAGCCTCGCGACCGGGCGTAGGGAGGCGGGCGCGGACGTCGGCGCCCGGGTCACGCGGCGGCTTGCGGGGCCTCGGCGGTCCAGCGCAGGCAGGCGTCGACCAGGGCGGCTTTGTTCACCGGCTTGGTGAGGTAGTCGTCGCAGCCCGCGGCGAGGCACTTGTCGCGGTCGCCCGACATCGCGTGGGCGGTGAGGGCGACGACCGGCAGGCGGAAGCCCAGCTGGCGGAGCTGGCCCGTGGCGCCGTAGCCGTCGAGCTCGGGCATCTGCATGTCCATGAACACGAGGTCGAAGGGCGTGTCGCCGGCCGAGGCGGCCATGAGCTCGTTGACGGCGATCAGGCCGTTGTCGGCGATGGCGACGTCGGCGCCGGCGCGGCGGAGGTGCAGGCCGATGAGCTTTTGGTTGTCGGGCCCGTCTTCGGCGAGCAAGACGCGCAAGCCCTGGAGGGGCTCGGGAGACGCGGCGTCGGCGCTCCGGCCCGCGTCCGGGTTCGCTGCCGGGGCGTCGGGGTCGACGCGGGTGACGCCGGCGAGGTCGCCGGGGTGGAAGGCGGCGGTGAAGGTGCTGCCGTGGCCGGGCTCGGAGTCGATCGCGAGGGACCCGCCGAGCATCTGGAGGAGCTTGCTGCAGATGGGCAGGCCGAGGCCGGTGCCGCCGAACTTGCGGGTGGTGGACTCGTCGGCCTGGCTGAAGGGGTCGAAGCGGGACAGGTTCTCGACCTGTTCGGGGCTCATGCCCACGCCGGTGTCCCGGATGGTGAGCGAGGCGACGGGCGGCGCTCCCTCGGGCTCGTCGATCGCGCACCGCAGGGTGACCGCGCCCTCGCCGGTGAACTTGATGGCGTTGCCGACGAGGTTCACCAGCACCTGGCGGATGCGGGTGGGGTCGGTCTTGATTATCTCGGGGAAGGGCTTCTGGAACTCGACGCGCAGCTCGACGCCCTTGCCTTGAGCGCGCGGACCCATGAGCTCGGCGACGTCGCGTACGATCTGGACGAGGTCGGTGTCGATGTGCTCGACGCCCATGCGGCCGGCCTCGATCTTGGACATGTCGAGGATGTCGTTGATGATCGTGAGCAGGTGTTCGCCGTTGCGCTTGATGGTGGCGACGTGGGTGGTGAAGTCGAGCGCGTTGGACGCGGGATCGAGGATGAGGTCGGCGTAGCCCAAGATGGCGGTCATGGGCGTGCGGATCTCGTGGCTCATGTTGGCCAAGAACATCGACTTGGATTGGCTGGCGCGCTGCGACTCCCGTGAGGCCTTCTCCAGCTCGGTCATACGCTTGCGGAGCTCGAGCTGCGAGGCGGCCTGGTCGGCCAGGATGCGCAGGTGGGTGAGCTGGGTGTCGGAGATGTCCCGCGTCTGGGTGTCGATGACGCAGAGGGCGCCTAGGGCCTCGCCGGTGGTGAGGCGCAGCGGGACGCCGGCGTAGAACCGGATGCCCGGCTCGCCGGTGACCAGGGGGTTGTCGGCGGTGCGGGGATCGATCGACGCGTCGGGGATGACCAGGGTGTCGTCGCGGAGGATCGTGTAACCACAGAAAGCTTGATCGCGTGGCGTCTGCGGGGCGTCGAGGCCGACACAGCTCTTGAACCACTGGCGGTCGGCGTCGACCAGCGACACGAGGGCGATCGGGGCGCCGGTGAGGTCGCTGGCCAGGCGCGTGAGGTCGTCGAAGGCCGGCTCGGCGGCGGTGTCGAGCACGGCGCAGTCGCGTAAGGCGTCGAGCCGCTGGGCCTCATTGTCGGGCTGGGGGGCGGGTGGCAAGTGGTGGGGTCCCTGGTTGGGGCTACACCGGCGGCATCGGCAGGAAGCCACAGAGGATGAACGGCGACGCGCTCCGGTCTTCGGTACTCCCCCTACAGGAACACGCCTACGGCGGACAACCGCTTCAGCCGTTACATCCCGCACGGCTGACGCCTGTGGGGTCAAGAAAAAACCGCGACGCCGAGTTTTCGGGGTCGCGGTCGAGGAGAGAGAGTCGGGGGAGCGGGGCTAGCGGCCAGTGTGCTTAGTGTGTTGAGGAGTACGCGGTTCCGCGGCTCCCGTTGCCCGACCCCCAGTCATCGGGCCGTGCGGATGGGCGTTGCACGTAGGCGGAAAAAACTACTGCGGGCGGTTGGCCCGGCTGTTGAGCTTCCAGTCGTAGAACAGGTGGCCGGTGATCTCGAGGCCGGGGCGCTCCAGGCGCTCGGCGAGGTAGGCCGAGGGGTCGCCGAAGTCTTCGCCGTACCAGTTGAAGAGCTGGGTGACCTCGGCGTTGTCGCCCGTGGTCTTGACGAAGCGCTCGTCGCCGGCGAGGAGGACCCGTCGTTCCTGGTCGGCGAGCTGGGCTTCGAGTTGCGGACCGGTGTAGGCCTCGGCCCGGAGCGGGGGGCAGGAGAAGGCGGCGCAGACGACGGCCCAGTGGATGCGGGGCTCGTCGAAGTGGCCGCGGATGAGCTTGTGTTCGATCTGGTTGAGGCTGTAGTCCTTGCCGGCGACGGCGTACTTGACCTGGTCCCAGGGTTTGCCGTCGGCCAGGGCGGTGATGGTTTCGGGCGGGGTGTCGCCGTCGTAGCTCTCGAGGATCAGCTGGAGGGTGTAGGCGTTGTAGGCGTTGATAAGCAGCGCGAGGCGGTCTTGTTCGGAGAGCGCAGCGAGGTCGGCGTGCGCCACGGTATGCGTGTAAGCCCGGAGTACGTCGGTGTGGCTGCGCAGCGCGTCGTAATCGACGAAGCCCAAGTCGTCGACGTGCTCGGCGAGCAGGGCGTGGTACGCCGCGAGCTCCTCCGACAACGCCGCGTGGTCAACCGCTTGGGCGCTGGCGGCGGCTTGCACCTGGGCGACCGCGGCCTGGGCGGTCGTGGGCGGGTCGTCGGCGTGGTCGTGGTGCGGGTGCCCGGAGGCCGGGGACGTTAGGGCGAGGAGTCCACCGATGACCAGCGCGCCGCCGGCGAGCAGGGCGGCGGCGGTGTGTCGGCGGTCGCCGCTGTGAGCGGCGCGGGCCACCGGGGCTTGAACAAGGGGTCGCGCGTGGCGGGCCTGGCTTCGAGAGTGGGCTTGGATCATGGCGAGGGGTCCTCAGTGCTGGGTGGACGGCGGCGGCGTGTTTGCTACGCCGACGGGCCCGCTTGGGTTCGTCGGCATCTTAGGGGGCCAGGGCGGTACGCCCGCGGCAGGCCCGCGTACGATCAACGCCGATGGCCGACCAGCGATTCCAGCTCGTGAGCGATTTTGAGCCCCGGGGCGACCAGCCCGAGGCGATCGCTCGCTTGTCCGAGGGCGTCGAGGCCGGCCGGCCGTACCAGACCCTGCTGGGCGCCACGGGCACGGGCAAGACGTTCACCATCGCCAACGTGATCGCCCGGGTGCAGAAGCCCACGCTCATCATCAGCCACAACAAGACGCTTGCCGCGCAGCTCTACGAAGAGATGAAAGAGCTGTTCCCGGACAACGCCGTCAGCTACTTCGTTTCGTACTACGACTACTACCAGCCCGAGGCATACATCCCGCAGCGGGACATCTACATCGAGAAGGACTCGTCGCGCAACGACGACCTTGACCGCCT
>JBCCXV010000185.1:0-5548 GCA_039191195.1 Planctomycetota bacterium | reverse complement strand
CGCCGGCGCCGCGACCTACATCGTCGCCCCCAACCTCCAGTTCCTCTTCGCCGCCGACGCCATCACCCAAGGCAACACCCTCACCCTCGGGTACCTGGCCCAGACATCGCTCTACACGCTGGCCTACCTCCTCGCGTGCCTTGCCCTGGCCGTCGCAATCTTCGAAACGCGTGACGTCGGCTAGCACCGCAAGCAAAACGCCCGCAAGCCGAGAGCGCACAACCAGGGTCGAAACGCGTACGCCAACGCAAAGCGCCCGCGAGCGCGGCGTGAACTACATGCCAAGGCGGGCGCACGCCAGGCGTCCGGAGATCACTCCGCCGCCTTGATCCACATTTCCACCCGCCGGACGCCGTCCTTGTCGTACCCCACCATCTCGCCCGATTCCACCAGGCTCAAAAACTCCGCCAAGCCCACGATCACGCGACCCGCGATCCGACGGCCCTGCAAGAACTCCTCGCCCTGCTCGAGCTCGCCCTCGTCCCACACCGACAACCGCTCCGCCGACAAACCCAGGTTCACCAACGAGTCGGTGAACGGAGCCAAGTCGGATTTCGAGTACGACACCAGCGCACCATCGACACGCGGAACCTCCACACCCTCGCCAACCCCCGACATCGACTCCGACAGCGCCAACGTCAAACGCGGCGACGTCGAGAACACCACCACCGACCCAAGGTCCGCCAAGTGCGGGTTGAAGTCGCCGTCCACCTTCAACTCAAACGCCGCGCCGTCCTCGGCGGCCAGCGTCCGGAGCCAAGTCAGGTCGTACTGATACGCCTTCACGCCGGGAACCAGGTCCACTTCAATCAGGGCGCCCGCGCCATCCGGCACGTCCTCCCCCGCAATCGCTTCGCCAACCTTGATCGACTCCGCCACCACCGCGCGGACCCATTCCGCCGCGTCTTGACCTTCGGCCACCGCGAAACCCACCAGAAACTCCGGCCCCCCCGCAACCGGCGGGACCTCGATCCGCCCCTGCTCCTGCCCGTCACGCGTCACCGTGAACCCAAGCTCCTTGAACTCACCCTGACCATCCCACACCGCAAACGTCGGCGCCGCAAACACCGCCGGCGCCTTCTCGAGAAGCAAGTCGCGGAGCACGGCGGTCTTCTCGTCGTACTCCGCCATCTGCTCTTCGACCGAGGGCCCATCGCCCCACATGGCCTGCGATGTGAAGATCTGCATCGCCATCGTCCGGTCGTCCATGCTCTTGAGCGTGTCCGCCAACGCCTGCCCCCCCGAAGTGGTCCCGTCCACCTGAACGCCCGCCGCGCCGGCCGGCAACTTGTTCAACCAGCCCGAGGCCGCCAGATCGAGCGCCTCGCCCGGGTTCGTCACGAGCGTCACCCCACGCACGCCCTGATCCAGCCACGCCACCGACTCCACACCGTCTCCAACCTGACGCAGCGACAACAGGAGCGACTCCGGCTGCGACAAGAACGTCGCCACCTCGGTCTCCATAATCGCGTCCCAGGCCGGCGTGCCCCGAAACTCGCGCGTCAAAGCCGCCGCACGCTCGATGCTCGCCACCAGCGGCGCCACCGAGCCCCGCGAATACGCGAGCACCGGGCCCGTCGCCTCCGCCAGCAGCGCCGGCGCCGCGAGGCCCGCCACGTCGCCCTCGAGCTCGCCCAGATCCGGTGTCACCGAAATCACCAGCGCATCGCCCACTTGGGCCATGCGCAGACCGAGCTTCACCCGCATCAGCGCATCCGCGGCACGCCCCATCAGCGCCTCGTCCCCCGGGCCAAATAAACCCGAGTCCTCCATCTGCCCCATCAGCACCTCGCGCGGAACCATCTGGCCCACGTCAAAGAACGCCGAAACCATCCCATCGGCCACCTGCAACGGCGCACCCTCGTTCTGCGCCTGCTGCGAGAACATCATCGCCATGCCCAGCAGCTGACCGGCC
The DNA here is from genome assembly GCA_039191195.1 of Planctomycetota bacterium. GTDB lineage: Bacteria > Planctomycetota > Phycisphaerae > Phycisphaerales > Phycisphaeraceae > JBCCBV01. Next base: position 3,633 of record JBCCXV010000185.1, on the reverse strand, counting down.
GTCGCCGGGTTCCGGAACCGCACCAGGATCGTCGCCCGCGGCGATTCCACACGCTCGATCGCCTCCACCAGCGCCCCGCGCAGCTCCGCGGCAGACGCGTCGTCGCCCGCCTGTACCGAGCCCATGGTCAACGACCCCGACACAAACCCTTCCATCGCCAGACCGAACAACGACATCGTCGCGTCGTCCGCCGCCAGCGCAAGGCCCGAAGGCACAAACAGCTGATACCCGTTCGACTCGATCTCCTCGAGCCACACCTGCGGGTCGAGCATCGAGCGATCGATCTCGCCCTCCGACACCTCGATCACCAACTGGGCCCACGCACCCTCACGCATAAAACGCTCAAACGCCGGGCTCGCCAGCAGCGCACGCGTTGGAACCCAAAGGTCGCCCACCACCGCCACGTTCGTCTGCGCCTTGGGCACCAGGCTCAGCGTCCCCGCCACACCCGGCTCCACCTCGTCCTGCGCCGCCGCCGGCGAGGCCACGCCCGCCCACACGCACGCCGAGAGGCACGCCACGCGAACCCGACCCCAAACACCCCAACGCTTCAGCTCTTGCACGGCAGCATCCCTCTGGCTTCGCCAAGCCCGTGAATGAAAAATCGAACCAACCAAGCGCCCGGGCTCCGCGCCCGCACCCCGCGAGTGTAACCACTCCGCACGCCCAACCGTCACGACGCGTCGTCTGGCCCACCCCCACCGCCATGAGCCGCGTGCATCCGCCAAAAGCCCAAGCACGAACCCAGCGCGAGCCCCGTGGTCAACACAAACACCCAGGCCCCCACCCCGTCAAACCCGGGCCAGGAAACCTCCCAGCCGGCAATCTCCACCGACCCACCCGGCCAACCCGCCAGCAGCAACACCCCGCACGCCGGCGCAAACAACCCGCGCACCCCCGTCAACACCTGGTGCGCCCCCATGTACGCCCCCGCCCGCTCCGGCGAGGCAAAGTCGTGATGCCCCAGCTGCCACGCAAGCCCGCCGCCCCCGAACGCCACCCCCTGACTCACCCGGGCCGCCGCCAACCCAAACGCCCCCGCCCCCAACCCGGCCGCGACGCCGTTGAGCGACTGCGTCGCCACCCACACCAAACCCTGACGCGAGCGGAAAGTCGTGATGTGCACCCGATCCAAGTACCGCGCCCACCACGGCATCGTCAGCAGCATCAACCCCATCGGCAGCGATGCGTTGAGCACCACCGACGCCGTGCCTTCCCACGCCGAACCCGCCATCACCTCCACCGTGTGGTAGATGATCGCCGCGTTGCCCATCAGGTTCGCCGTGCCCCCGAAGAACTGCCACAGCATGTACCGGCGGAACGCCGCGTCCTCACGCAGCACACGCAGCACGCCCCACAGCCCCGGCCCCCGGGCCCGCCGACCGCCGTCCGGGTCTAACGGGTCCAGCCCCGCACGCTCCAGCCGCAGAAGCCGCCCCGCGTGCCGCCGACGCAGCTTCCGCACCGACCACGCCCCCCACAAGCCCACCGCCGCCGCCGCCGGATACGCCAACCGAAACAGCTCCCCCCGGTGGTCGATCAGCGGGAACATCAGCACCGGCGCCATCGCCAACAAAAACGTCGCCAGGATGTCGAATCGCGCGGCCGCCGCCGCCCGCAGCGAACGCGGGTAGTTCGCGCGCCACAAGTCCGTCCGCACCGCCGCCCAACCCGCCAGCAGCGACCGGCCCAACACCACCAGCCCCACGAACAGCCACCCGCCCCACAGGCTCGCCGGCAGCACCGCCGTCGCCGCGACGCACACGCAAAAGACCGTCAACAGCGCCGAAGCCAACGGCCCCCGGCTGCGACCCCGCGCCAGCCCCGCCCACAACCCGGCCGTCAGATTTGCGAACACCGGCGCCGACAGAATCGCCGCCGAACCGAGCTCCCCCAACCCAAACACATACTTCGCCAACACCACCGCCACGCCGCCCTCGAACATCGAGCGCGCCACAGGGAACGTCAGCGACACCCCAAGCTCACGCCGGTACGCCGGCCGCGACATCCACGGGAAGCCCCCCGCCGACCAATACCGCCACAACCTCACGGCGCCGACCCCGAAGCCTTCACCCCTCGCCGCCTTCGATCCCCAGCTCCCGCACCTTCTTGTTCAGCGTGTTCCGGTTGATGCCCAGGAAGTCCGCCGTCTTCGTCTTCACCCCGCGGTGCAGCCGCAACGCCTCCTGCAGCAGCTTGCGCTCCACCCCATGAATCACGCGGTCGTACACCTCGCCCTCGGCGTCGCCGAACTCCTCCACCGCGCGCTCACCCACTTGCGCATAGAGCGCATCCAAACTCCGCCCCAACCCTTCCCCCCGCGTCTGCTGCGCATACATCCGCACCTGCAGCGGCAGCAGCCCCTCCGACAGCTCATCCGCCGTCGAAAGCACCACCGCCCGCTCGATGCAGTTCTCCAGCTCCCGCACGTTGCCCGGCCACGGATAACGCATCAGCGTGTTGAGCACGTCGCCCGACATCTTGCTCAGCGTCTTGCCGTTCTCCCGGTTGTACCGATCCAGGAAGTGGTCGATCAGCTCCGGGATGTCGCTACGACGCGTCCGCAAAGGCGGGATGTGCACCGTCACCACGTTCAGCCGGTAGTACAGGTCTTCGCGAAACGTTCCCTTGCGCGACTCCTCCTCGAGGTCCAGGTTCGTGCCGGCGATCACCCGCACATCCACCCGGCGCGTCACGTGATCACCCACACGCTCGAACTCGCGCTCTTGCAACACCCGCAGCAGCTTCACCTGCAGAGGCGGGTCCAGCGTCCCCACCTCGTCCAGAAAGATCGTCCCCGCCTCGGCGGCCTCGAACCGGCCGATCTTGTCACGCACCGCCCCCGTGAACGCACCGGCCACGTGACCAAACAGCTCGCTCTCCAAAAGCTGAGGCGACAGCGCACCGCAGTTCACCCGCACCAGCGCGTCGTCCTTCCGCGGCGAGTTGTAGTGGATCGCCTTCGCGATCAGCTCCTTCCCGCAACCCGTCTCGCCCTGCAGCAGCACCGTCGCACGGCTGGGGGCCACCTGCGCAATCGTCGACAGCACGTCCAACATCGCCGGGCTCGTACCAATGATGTTGTCGAACTGATACTTCCCGCGCAGGTCATCCGTGAGACGAGCCTTTTCCTCCTGCCAACGGCCCTTCTCCACCTGGATCAGTTCGTGCACCCGCACCGCCTGGCTGATCGCGCCCGCCAAGATGCGGAGCAAACGGGCATCGCCGTGCAATCGCTCCACACTCGAGAACTGCAGGTCCGCGCTAATCACACCCACCACCGACTCGCCGTCCATCACCGGCACGCAAACGAACCCCAACCGCTCGGTCCGACCGCTCGCCGTCACCACCCCGCCCTCGGCGTCGAGCCGCCGGGCCTGCGTCCGGTTCAGGAAAGACGGGTCCTTCGTGATGTCCTCGATCACCGCGGGCTCGCCCGTCTGCATGACACGCCCGGTCACGCCTTCGCCCGGCGCATAACGGCCCCGCTGGCGCTCCGCCGGCGTCAGACCCAAAGAGGCCACCGTCCGCATCTGCTCCCCGCCCCGATCCCACAACACCAAGGCCGCACGCTGCACCTCCAGCTCACGGCTGAGCAGCTGCATCACCCGCTCGAAACCATGCTCTAGGTCT
>JBCCXV010000184.1:0-5570 GCA_039191195.1 Planctomycetota bacterium | reverse complement strand
TCGCGCGGCAAGCGCTGGAGCCTGATGACGCGAGCCTGGAGGAGGCGGTGCAACGGCTGCGCGACGCGGTGTCGCTGGCGCGCGAGAAGACGATGACGGCGGCGAGCCCGCTGGCGGGGAAGCTGGACGACCCGACGTGGGAGAAGCTGCATTGCCGGCACGCGGAGCTGCACTTTTCGTTTGCGCATCCTGAGGCCGACGCCGGAGTGTGAGCGGCGTTACGACATTGCATGTCTTGCCGAATGCGAGCATCTTGGCAGGTGTCAGTTTTCGAGCTTTGAGCTTGTGTGTCACTCATCCGTAGTCCATGCTCCTCTGAAGAATTCGGAGGAAGCATGACTCGATCTCAGCACAGAACAGCGGCCGTGCTGTGCGGTATGGCGGTGGTGATCGCAGCCCTACCCGCACACGGTTTGTTTCTCGACTTCGAGGACCTTGTACTCGACACGCAGTTCAACACCGGAGAGACGATCACATCAGGTGGCGTAACACTCAGCGTTGTTGGGCCGGGTTTTGGCCCGATTGGGGTGGGTGATGACTCATTTGTCGATCCGCCGGCCACTGGCCAGATATTGTTCTTTGGTGCGGGGGTAGGACTCGATCTTTCGACAGTGCTTCCGGCCCAATCCCTCTCGTTCTCATTTGACAGCACCTTCACTGATGTCGAGATCATCGTGAACGGAGAAACTTCGCTTCCAGACGATGACCTATTGGCTCTTGATGGGGCGACTATCGGCGGAGCCTTCGTGAGTATTGACTCTGCCGGCGGAACACAGCCATCCACGCAGCGTGGGACATTTGCCGTCGTCGGCGACATCCAGTCGTTTCAGATCACAGGCACGGAATTTGCGTTCGACAACCTCCAGGTTGTCGTTCCAGAGCCTGCAACCGGTGTTCTGATCGGGATGGCTGGCTTCGCGCTGATGCGGCGACGCAGATGAGCATTCACGGGCGAGATGCCCGTGCCGCCACGGAAGCTATAGCTCTCCGGCCATAGGCTCCACGCATCTCGCGGAGGCCCCGCTCCCTCACGGTCGCGGCTCGTTCGGACCTGGCTTGCGAGCGCGGAGCATCACGGGCGGGACGGCCGTGCCACCGCCGGAAGCGGGCGCTCTCCGGACGCTCAGCTTGAGAGCATGCCGGTCTGTCGGGCGTAGTTGAAGACGCCGCCGGCGTCGACGATGGGCTTGACTTCGCCGAGGGGTGAGAGCTGGAAGGTCTCGCCGGTGTCGTGGTTGGTGAGGGTGTTGGCGACGGGGTCGAGGGTGACCTGGTCGCCGGTCTTGACCTTGCCGTCGGTGAGTGGGGTTTCGCACTCGGCGGGGAGGAGGTACCCGCCGTTGACGCAGTTTCGGAAGAAGATGCGTGCGTAGAACTGGGCGACGACGGCCTGGACGCCGGCCTCGGCGAGGGCGAGGGGGGCGTGTTCGCGGGAGGAGCCGCAGCCGAAGTTCTTGCCGCCGATGACGACGGCGTAGTCGGACTTGAAGGCTCCTTCGTCGACGAGCTTCATGCCGCCGGCGGGGAGTCCGGACTGGGCTTCGGGGACGCCGACGCAGGCGTACATGCCGAAGAACTTGCGCTCTTCGGGGACGGAGGGGTCGTAGGCGAGGTACTCGGCGGGGATGATCTGATCGGTGTCGATGTCGTGGCCGAGGACGAAGGCTTTGCCGGTGATGACGGCGTCGGGCATGGCGTGGCTCGCTGCGGGGCGTTTGGGACCCCAGAGCATAGTCGTGCACGCTGAAAACGGAAGGGTGTGGTGCTGACGGGCGTTCCCGGACAAACGCGATTCGCGCGGAGCATCACGGGCGCGACGCCGGCGCCACCCCCGGAAGCCAGAGCTGTCCGGCCACAAACTCCGCGCATCTCGCGGAGGCCCCGCTCCCTCACGGTCGCGGCTCGTTCGGATCGGGTTCGCACGCGGAGCATCACGGGCAAGACGCCCGTGCCACCGGCGGAGCGGGATTAGATGCCGCCGGGCTGGCCGACGGGGCGTGACTCGGGGCCTGGCTGTCCGGCGCGGACGCGTCGCTGGTCGATCTCGGCCTCGAGGTCGCGCATGCGGGCGGCGAGTTCGGGTCGGATGCTGGCGCCAAGCATGTCGCGGAGGCCCGAGACCAGGGCTTGGGCGGGCGCGAACTGGCCGGCCTGGGCGCGCTGGCCGGCGGCGGTGAGCAGCTGGTCGAGCATGGGGTCTTCGCTGGCCGAGGCGGGGATGGGGCCCTGGGGGTCGTTGGCGGTGAGCAAGACGCGGGTGGCGTTGAGGGCCTCGCCGATGCGGTCGGAGGCGAGGTAGGCGGTGGCGAGGCCGCGGTAGAGCTCGTCGCGGGTGGCGGGTCCGAGCTGGTCGGCGGAGACGGCGACGCGCTCGAAGTCGCGCGCGGCCGAGGGTGCGTCGCCGAGTCGCTGGCGTACGGCGCCGCGCTCGAGCAGGAGGCGGAGGGAGGCTTCGTCCTTGCCTAGCGGCTGGCCCGGGCGGTCGATGGCGGCGGTGAGGACGCGGTCGGTCAGGCGCAGGCCGTTGGGATCGCGCGGCAGCGCCTGAGCGACGGGCAGGGCGGCGGTGCGGGGCGTGACGCGGGAGGCGACGGCGACCAGCGCGTCCCGCCAGGCGGGCAGGAGGGCGGGGCGCGTGGGCGGGCGGTCGGCGAGTTCGCGCAGCACGGCGGGCTCGGCGCCGCGTCGGCTGGCGGCGGTGAAGACGACGGCCTGGAACGCGGGGTCGGCGGGCTCGGCGCGTCGCGCGATCTCGAGCAGCGAGTGTGGCGAGTCGGCCCAAGCGCGGGCGGCGGTGAGCCTGACCTCGGGGTCGTTGTGGCCGAGCCAGGCGACGATCTGCTCCCAGCGGCGGTCGTCGCCGTCGATCACCTGGCCGAGCAGGTCGATGATGGGGGGTTCGATGTCGGCGGACTGGGCGAGGATGCGGTCGAGGGTCCGGCGGATGTCGCTCTTCTGGGTGTCGTCGACCTTCTCGACGCGTGCGGCGGCGGAGAGGGCGGCGGCGGCGGCGGGGCGGAGCACGCGGTCGTCGAGCAGGTCCATGGCGGGTTCGATTGCCGGGGCGCGGGGCATGCGTGCCAGCAACGACAGCGCGGCTTGGAGGGCGGCGGGGTCGCCCTCGGCCCGATCGGCGAGGCGCTGGGCGACGCGGTCGGCGGCGGGGCCGTCGGAGAGGTCGCGCAAGAGGGCCGCGGCGCGTCGGCGGACCAGGGGCGACTCGTCGGCCAAGGCGGCGCGGAGCGACGCGCGGAGCTCGCCGTCGAAGGGCAGGTCGTCGAGCAGGCGCTGGACGGCGAGGTCGATGGCGAGCACGCGGATGGGCTCGATGGCGTCGCCGAGCATGAAGACCAGGACGCCGGCGCGGTCGTCGCGGGCGGTGGTGCGGTAGAGCGCGCGTTGGGACTCGATCAGGCGGTCGACGAGTTCCTGCTCGCGGGACTCGCTGCGCTGCTGGGCGCGGGCGACTTGGAGCAGGAGCCTGCGGTTCCACTCGACGTCTTCGAGGTCTTGGGCGTCGCGCCACCAGGCCTGCCATGCGCGGCGGTCGGCGCCGTGGGGCAGCGCGGTCATGCGTCCGAGGGCGTCGAGGGCGGCGCCTTGGACGGAGACGGGCTCGCCGGGGTCGATGAGCTGGATGAGGGTCTCGGCGGCGGCCTGGGAGCGGATGGCGGCAAGGGCGGCGATGTAGCGTTTGCGGGTGGCGGGGGTGCCAACCGAGGCGGCTTCGCGGATCGCGCGTTCGACCTCGCGGTTGGCGAACCGGGGAGCGGCCTGGGCCCAAAGGGCGTCGCCGGCGTCGCCGAGTCGTCCGGCCATGTCGAAGAGGTAGGGGGCCAGGCCTTGGGGCGGGTCGACGAGGGAAGCGCTGACGGTGCGGAGCAGGGCGAGGCCGACATCGGGCGGCTGCTGGGCGGCGGTGGCCGAGCGGAGCGCAAGCTCGGGGGCGTCGCCGGGCTCGCGGTGGAGGCGGAGCAGGCGCTCGACCGCTTCGTTGCGTTCGGACAGGTCGGCGGTGGGGCTGACGAGGCCGGCGTAGGCGAGGCGGGTCTGGGGCTCGAGGTCGGCGGGGTCGAGCACGCGGGCGGGGGTTTCGGGCTGGGCGACGGCCGGGGCCGCGACCAAGGCTCCCACGGCCAGGGCGCTGACGGCCAGGATCGGGGCGCAGAGCAGCGGCGCGAGCGCCGGGCGGAGCGGCGTTCGGGGTGTGGCGAGCGGGTAGCGGTAGCGGTTCGGCCGTCTCATTGCGCGCTGCTGTCGATGATATCGACGCTCTGTGAAAAGACGTGTAGCGAGTGAACGGGGTTACGCGGGATTCGGACCCTGGCCGGGAGGGCTTGTGCGGACGGTTCAGGCCCTGCGGGCGGGCCGGAGTCGGCGGAGCCCAGCCAGGCCGGCGGCGGCGGCGGCGAGCAGCAGGCCCGAGAGCAGGGCCATAGCGCCGAGCCGCCAGGGCCAGGGGCCGAGGCGGTCGAGCCAGGCGGGGTCGGCGGCGCGGCCGGTGTACCCGTAACTGAAGCCGGTGGCGGCGTTGAATCCGGCGGTGGCCAAGCCGTAGAGCCAGGTGAAGGCGATGGCCCGGAGTAGGTCGGCCGGGGGGAAGCGCCCGCGGTCGGTGGCGACGTGGAAGACGGCGGCGGAGACCACGACGCCGTGGGAGGCCAGGTAGAAAAATACGCGCCAGGGGCCGGCGTCGGGATCGACGACCGGGGCGACGAAGGCCAAGGGCGTGAGGGCAAGGCCCCAGCCGATGGCGACGGCGCGGAGGGTGCGGAGCCTCGGCCAGAGCAGCGAGGCGGGGGCCAACAGCGTGGCGAGGTCGCAGAAGTGCAGGGGCAGGCTCTGGGCCCAGTCGAAGTTCGCGCGGCGCAGCCAGTACGCGTGGTGACCGATGGCGACGGCGATGGCGATCCCGGCCAATCCGTAGCGGGCGACCGGGCTGCGCGCGGGCGGGAGCACGCGATACAAGGCGGCGGCGGCGAGGCCGAGCGCGATGGACGCGAGCAGCGTGACGGCATAGATCATCGGTCGATCCCCACGTCGGGGGCGCCGGCGAACCAGGCCCGCCAGAGCAAACTCACAGCTTCGCGTTTGTTGGGGCGTGCCACGGCCGGGTTGGCTTGCAACACCTCTCGGCCGATGCGGAAGGCCCAATCCCACTGGTCCCAGAGGATGCGGTAGGCCTGGAAGAGCGAGAATGATGGGTCGTAGAGGTGGGTCGACTCGGAGGCGGCGCCGTTGACTTCGACGGCTTGGAATGCGCCGGCGCGGAGGGCGGCTGCGTCGGTGTAGCGGACGTCGAGCCGGCCGAAGTAGAAGCCGTCGCATCGGCGGGCGATGCCTTCGACGGCGTCGAGGAGGGCGTCGGTGGCGAGGTGCTTGCCGTCGGTGAACTTGGCGCCCTGGGCGTGGTTGCCGGCGGCGCCGAGGGCGACTTCTTCGTCGTTGGCGGGGATGCGCTCGGCGGCTTCGGGGCCGAGTCGTCGGAGGAACATGCGGGCCTGCATGCGGAGGCGCTTGTCGGCCCAGATGAGTTGCTCGAGGGTGCGTTGGCCGTCGCCGGTGGTTCG
>JBCCXV010000183.1:0-5570 GCA_039191195.1 Planctomycetota bacterium | reverse complement strand
TACCTGCCCATGACCGCTGAGAATAACTTCGTGCCCACGCCCCCCCCGGAAGATGGTTCAGACGGCGCTCTCGACCTCGTCTACCTTTGCTCGCCCAACAACCCCACGGGCGCGGCGGCGACCAAGGACGAGCTCGCGGCGTGGGTCGCCTACGCCAACCGGCACGGGTCGATCCTGCTTTACGACGCGGCGTACGCCGACTTCATCCACGACCCGTCGCTGCCCAAGTCGATCTACGAGGTCGACGGCGCCCGCGACTGCGCCATCGAGATGCGCAGCCTCAGCAAGACCGCCGGGTTCACCGGCACGCGGTGCGGGTACGTGGTGATCCCGAAAACCCTCGAGCGTCCCGGGCCGGACGGCAAGCCGGTGTCGCTGCACGCGCTGTGGAGCCGTCGGCAGTCGACGAAGTTCAACGGCGTGGGCTACGTGGTGCAGCGCGGGGCCGAGGCGGCGTACTCCGAGGCCGGCCGTGCGCAGTGCCAAGGCTTGATCGACGGTTACATGCAGAACGCGGCGTCGATGCGCAAGTCGCTCACCGAGGCCGGGCTGTCGGTCTATGGCGGGGAGAACGCGCCGTACGTCTGGGTGGGTTGTCCGGATGGCGCCGATTCGTGGGGCTTCTTCGATCAGCTGTTGAAGCAGGCCCACGTGGTGGGCACACCCGGCGCCGGCTTTGGTTCGTGCGGCGAGGGCTACATCCGTTTCTCGGCGTTCAACAGCTTGGGGCGGGTGGAAGAGGCGATGTCGCGGGTGGTGGCTCAACTCGGGGTCGCGGCGGGCCGATAATCTCGGCAAGCCGGTGAAGCGAGGCGGGCCGGGCGATCGCGGCGGACGGGCGACGCTGTGACGATCGCGCGGCCGGTGCGCCTCCCGCTGGCGGCGGAGCTGCGCCCGTGGCCGTCACCTTGCGATTGGTGGAGTCGAGCGGTTCGTCGGCTTGCGCCGCGGCGCTGCCGGTGTTAGGCGGGGGGTTTGGCCCGCCTTCGATGCTGCTGCGCGGCGATGTCGAACGGCACGCCGACATCCTTCGGCAGCACCTGGGTTGGCGGCTCGCGCGCCTGCGTGTCGATCTCGCGGAAGACGGATCGCTAGAGCATGCGTACTCGGCGGCGGGTTCGCTGCGCGGGCTCGGCTTGGCGCCGTGGCTGGTGGTGTGGCCCGGGGCGGGGCAAGACGCGAGAGGTTTCGGCGCCGCGGTCGAGCGCTTGGTCGCGGGCTGCCTGGGCGAGGCGCGCCGCGGTAGCGACGGCCGGCTGCGGGTCGAGGTGGTGTCGGGGCCAGATTCGCAGGAAGGCTCGCCCGAAGGGTTGGCGTGGTTGGAGCGGTACGACGCGGCGTCGGCTGGCGCCAAGCGGGCGTGCGCTTCGGCGGAGGTGGGCGGGCCGGGTTCGAGCGACCCGCAACGCCTGGACGCCTTCTTGGCCCACGTGTTCCACCGTTCGCCTCCCGAGGATGTGGACCACCCGGCGGGCGCGTCGCGGTGCGACTTTGTGTCGGTCGAGCTGCCGGCGATGCGGGTGGAGCCGTTGGCGGCGGCGCGGGCGCTGGTGAACGTGATGCTGCCGGGCGACGCCGGCAAGCGGGCGCCGGTGGTGTGTTCGTCGTTCGACCGCAGCCCGGCGCGTTGCGATACGGAGCGCGACCGGGCCGGGCACGCGGCGGCGGTGGCGCGGTTCCTGATCGAAGCGGGGCCGTTGGCGCGCGAGGCGGCGGCGGCGGGCGCGAGCGACATCCTCGACGACCCCGCGCTGGGCGGCGGGCTGCGCTACGAGCCGCTGCACGGCGGGCCGGGCGTGCTGACGGTGCACGACCTGCCCAAGCCCACGTTCCACGCGCTGGATTGGCTCCGCCGATTGGGCGAGGGCGACCCGGTCGAGGTGGCGGTCGACCCGCCGACGCCGGGGCTGACGGTATCCGCGTCGCGCCAAGGCAATGCGGTGCGTCTGCTGGTGGCCAACGACGCGCCCGAGGATCAGCCCCAGACCACGCTGCGCCTCGCCGGCTGGCCGGGCGCCACGGCCGAGGTGCTGCGCGTGTCGGCCGAGCACGGCTCGGCGTGGGCGCGCTGGCGGTCGCTCGGGGCGCCGGACTTCCTCAACGACGACCTGCTGGGCGAGTTGACCCGGGCGAGCCTGCCCGAGGCGTCGTCGGCGTGGTTGGCGACCGAGTCGCTGGCCGTGCCGCCGGGCTCGCTGACGTGGATCGAAACCCAGGCGGCGTGAGCATCGCGTGCGAGACGCCCGTTCCACCGGCTGCGCGTCTCGCGCGTCAGGCGTTGCGGCGTTCGCGTTGTCCCGCGACCTGCATGGGCAGGCCGAACAGGTCGATGAAGCCCCGCGCCGCGGTGACGTCGTAGCCGTCCATTGCGAAGCTCGCGAGGTCGGCGTCGTAGAGCGACTGGTCGGAGTTCACCCGGATCGCCATCGCCCGGCCCTTGTAGAGCTTGACGGTGACGCTGCCGGTGACCTTCTGGGAGGCGTGGTCGAAGAAGGCCTGCAGCGATTCGCGCAGCGGGTGGAACCACTGGCCGTAGTAGACGATCTCGGCGTAGCGGGACGCGAGCCGGGCCTTCTCGTGGGCGAGGTCGCGTTCGAGGGTGACCTGTTCGAGGGCCTTGTGGGCTTCGTAGAGGATGGTCCCGCCGGGGGTTTCGTACACGCCGCGGCTCTTCATGCCCACCAAGCGGTTCTCGACGAGCAGGGCCTGGCCTACGGCGTGCTTGCCGCCGATGGCGTTGAGTGTTTCGATGATCTCGTGCGCGGGCAGGGCTTGGCCGTCGATGGAAACGGGGTTGCCCGACTCGAAGCCGATCTCGACAAGCTGTGCTTCGGCGGGGGCGTCTTCCACGGGCACGCTCATGACCAGGCAGTGGCGCCAGTTGGGCTCTTGGTCGGGGTGCTCGATCTCGGCGCCCTCGTGGGAGATATGCCAGAGGTTGCGGTCGCGCGAGTAGATCTTGGCCTTGGTCTGGTCGACCGGCACGCCCTTGGCGTGGGCGTAGTCGATGGCGGACTCGCGGTCGGTCAGCTCGAAGGAAGGGTCTTTCCACGGCGTGACGATCTTGAGGTCGGGAGCCAGGGCTTTGTAGGTGAGCTCGAAGCGGACCTGGTCGTTGCCCTTGCCGGTGGCGCCGTGTCCGACGGCGTCGGCGCCGGTCTGCCGTGCGACCTCGACCTGCTTCTGCGCGATCAGCGGGCGCGCGATCGACGTGCCCAGCAGGTAGTCCAGCTCGTACGTCGCGTGGGCCCGGATCATGGGCAGGCAGTACTGCTCGGCGAGCTCTTGCCGGAGGTCCATCACCACGACTTCGTCGGCGCCGGAGGCGTAAGCCTTCTTCTCGACGCCTTCGAGTTCGTCGCCCTGGCCCAACTCGGCGGCGAAGGCCACGAGCTTCACGCCGGGGTAGCGGTCCTTGAGCCAAGGGAGGATGACCGAGGTGTCCAGCCCGCCGGAGTAGGCGAGCACGATCTTCTGGGGGGCGTCTTGGGTCATGGCGGGAACACGGCAGGAGCAGGAGCCCCGCGCGGCGGGGCCGGGCGGGCGGGAGCGCAATCGGGCGTGGCTGGCGCCGACCGCGACATCGGCCGGCGAATTCCTGGGTGACGACGGCGGGGCCCGAAAGCCCGCAGCCCGTCGCGGGCGAGACTCTACCACCGCCTCGCCGCGTGCAGTGATCCGTCCAGATTACACCCTTGATGTTTGGTTTTTGATTGGTATTCTGCCAGGGTGGCCGCTTCTCCCGAAACCAGCCTGACCCTCCGACGATTCGGGCCCATCCAGGCCGGCTTCCCCAGCCCCGCTCAAGGCTACGAAGACGAGCCGCTCGACCTGCACGACTGGCTGGTGCCCCGGCCGGCGGCCACGTTCTTCTTCCGCGTGCGCGGCCACCACCTGGTCCGCCAGGGCGTGCGCGACGGCTCGGTGCTCGTGGTCGACCGCAGCCTGGCGCCCCGGCCCGGCCGGCTGATCGTGGCCGACTACGACGGCGAGCGCGTCGCCTGCATCGCCCCCTCCCCCGGAAGCGCCCCCGGAAGCGCCCCCGGAAGTGCCCCCGGAAGTGCCCCCGGAAGCGCGCGAAGCGGTGGCGCAGCCTCCGGCCCATCGCTCGAAGAGCTCAAGGTCTGGGGCGTGGTGACGGCCGTGGTCACGAGGCTCCCCGGATGATCGCCCTGGTCGACGGCAACAGCTTCTACGCCTCGGTCGAGCAGGTCTTCGACCCCGACGCCGCGCGTCGGCCCGTGGTGGTGCTGTCGAACAACGACGGCGTGGTGGTCGCCGCTTCGCGCGACGCCAAGGCGCTGGGCTTGGAGATGTTCAAGCCGTTCTTCCAGATCGAGCACCTGCTGCGCGGCCGGGGCGTGCGGGTGTTCAGCTCGAACTACACGCTGTACGACGATATGAGTCGGCGGCTCGTCGACGTGTACCGCCGACATGCCGAGGACGTGGAGGTGTACAGCATCGACGAGTGTTTTCTGACGCTGGGCGAGCTCGGCGGGCGCCGACTGATGCACTGGGCAAAGCATCTGCGCGACGAGGCCTTGCAATGGACCGGCGTGCCCGTGGGCGTGGGCGTGGGGCCAAGCAAGACGCTGGCCAAGCTCGCCAATCACCTGGCCAAGCGCAAGCCGGTGCCCGGTCAGCCCGAGGGCGTGTGCGTGCTGGCGTCGGACCACGCGATCGAGCTGGCGCTCCGCCGGGTGGAGTTGAGGGAGCTTTGGGGCGTGGCCGGCGGGACGATCCGCCGCCTGGCGAAGCTGGGCGTCGAAACACCCTGGGCCCTGCGCAACGCCGACCCGAATCGGGTGCGCGAGCACTGCGGCGTGGTGGGCCAGCGCCTGGTGTTCGAGCTGCACGGTGAACCGACCATCGAGATGGAGACCGAAACGCCCGACCGCAAGAACGTGGTGGTGTCGCGCTCGTTCGACCAGACCATCACCGAGTTCGGGCCGTTGCGCGAGGCGGTGTGCACGTTCGCTTCGCAGGCTGGGGTGAAGCTCCGCCGGCAAGACCTGGCGGCGCACGCGATCAGCGTGTTCTTGCAGACCGATCGTCATGCGCCCGAGCACGTGCAGCAGTACGCGAATTCGGTTGGCTTGCGGTTCACGGTGGCGACCAGCGATAGCCGGGAACTCGCCGCCGCGGCGGTGCGGTGTTTGCGGGTCAATTACCGAAGGCCGCACGCTTTCAAGAAGGCCGGCGTGATGCTGACGGGCCTGGTGTCGCGCCGCCGGGCTCAGCCCGGGTTGTTTGATGATCGCGACCGCGCCGCCGACCACCGGCTGATGACCGTGATGGACCGCATCAACCGCGACCACGGCGCGGGCGCTTTGCGGTTGGCTTCGGCCTCGCCGTTCCAATTGAAGCCTTGCCGGACGTGGAACATGCGCTCGGGCCACCGGTCCCGTCGGTACACCACCAATTGGGATGAGCTGCCGGAAGCGCTTGCCAAGCCGGCTTAGCATCGCAGCGTGGATGCCACCGCCCAAGCTTCTGCCGACACGTTGGTGCAAGGCCCCGCGTGGTCCGCCGGCTTCCCCGGTCCGGGCGACAAGTGCGATGGCTGCGGG
>JBCCXV010000182.1:0-5588 GCA_039191195.1 Planctomycetota bacterium | reverse complement strand
GGTGCGGACCGTCACGCCGTGGCCGCGCATGAGGTCGACCCAGTCGGCGTGCTGCTGGGCGGCTTGCTTAAAGCAGCCGGGCCAGGTCTCGTGGTTGTGGGGCGGCTCGACCCAGACCGCGGCGGTGGCGGACCAAGGCGCGGGCAAGCGGAAGCCCTGCTCCCCCGGGGTTGGCGCGCCCGGAGCGGGTCCCGCAGACAAAGATCGTGCGAACTCGTCGGGGTTGCGCTGCGGGGCGGCCGTCAAGACCCGCTTCCGAGGCCGCTGCCGGGGGCTTGCACGATCAGAACGACGGTGCGGATGAACTCGAAGCAGCCGACCGCGGCGCCGAAGACCATCGCGATGCCGATGGCCGGCCGTTGCTTGCGGAACGCCGACGACGCCCGCCAAGCAAAGTACACGGCGACGCCTGCGAACAGCACCAGGCTGGCGGTTTGCGCTTGTGTCATGGCGTTACCCCGCGATCACCTTAAGGGCGGCGAGGTCTTGCACGTCGATCAGGCCGACGGGGTGGCCTTGTGCGTCAACGACCGGAGCCTCGTCGAACCGCTTGGTGCGCACCAGGTGGACGGCGTCGCGCACGAGCGCGGTGTCGGCCAGGGTCGAGGGGTTGGCGGTCATGACGGCGTCGATCGGGCCGGCCCAAGCCGACGGCCCGGTATCGAGCAGGGCCCGGCGGAGGTCGCCGTCGGTCGCCAGGCCGGCGAGCTTGCCCGCGGCATCGACCACGAGCACCGCGCCGGGCCGGCGCAGGCCGGCGCCCTCGGCGGCTTGGCCCGAGTCGCGGAAGGCTTGCTCGACCGAAACCCCCAAGGGCGCCGGCGTGAGGTTCTCGCCCACGCGGAAGCGCATGGCCTCGGTCACCGGGCGCAGCAGCTTGCCGAGCCCGCCGCCGGGGTGGCGCTTGGCGAAGTCGTCGGCCGAGAAGCCGCGCAGGCTCATCACGGCCAGGGCGAGGGCGTCGCCCAGCGCGAGCATGGCCGTGGTGCTCGCCGTGGGCGCGAGGTTGTGCGGGCAGGCCTCGGCGACATCGCCCACCGAGAGCGCGGCGGCGGCCGATCGGGCCAGGCGCGAGCGGAGGGGGCCGACGATCGCGATGGTCGGCACGCCGTCGGGCGCAAGCACCTCGGCCAGGGTGACGAGCTCTTCGGTCTCGCCCGAGTACGACAGGGCGAGCAGCACGTCGCCTTGGCGTACGCGGCCGAGATCGCCGTGCATCGCTTCGACCGGGTGGAGGAAGTGCGACGGGGCGCCGGTGGAGGCGAAGGTCGCCGAGAGCTTGGCGCCGATGAGCCCGCTCTTGCCCAGGCCCGCGACGACCACCGAGCCCGAAGCCCCGGCGATGAGCCGGGCGGCCCGGGCGAACGCGTCGTCGTCCAATGGCACCGCCGAAATCGCCGCGGCCTCGGCGCGGAGCACGGCCCGCGCCAGCTCGGCCGGGGCGGCTGGCGGAACTGCGGGGGTGTCGCCGGGGGTGGGGGCGGGGGCGTTGGCGGGGGCGTCGGCCATCGGGGGATTATGATCGCCCGGGGCCAGACGCTCCACCGAGACGCGTTTGGCGATCTGCCCAGGCTCCCGCGCACGGCCGTTGCATGAGTGAACCCGCCCCCGAATCCGCCGCCGTTGCCGAGACCCCGCCCGTGTCGACGGAGTTGGTTGCACCCGAGTCGCCCTGGGCGCCGCACCCGGATCGGATCGAGCTGGAGGCCTTCGCCGGGCCTTTGGAACTGCTGCTGCACCTAGCCAAACGGCACGAGGTGGACCTGCACGAGATCCCGGTGGCCCAGGTCGCCGATCAGTACGTGGAACGCCTCGCCGCGGCCCAACGCGACGGGCGGATCGACATCGACGACGCGGCGGACTTCCTGGTCTTGGCCGCGACGTTGATCGAGATCAAGGCCCGTGCGATTGCGCCAACCGACGCGGCCGTCGACGCGACCGACGGTTCGGATGCCGAAGGCGGCGCCGATCCAGCGTCCCCGGACGGTGAAGACGGGACGACGGCCGCCGCCGGCGCAGCGGCTCCGATCGACCCGCGGTACGAGCTGGTGCGTCAGCTGCTCGCGTATCAGGCGTACCGGGAAGCGGCGCGGAAGCTGGCCGAGCGTGCCGCGGAGTGGGCCGGTCGCGCGCCGGCCCGGGCGACGCCGCCGGAAGACCCCGCCGAGTCGGCCGAGGCCCGCAGCTTCGATTTGGACGACGCCAACGTCGCCGACCTCGCCTCGACATGGGAACGCCTGCTTGAGTCGGTCGGTCACGGGCCGGGCCCGCACCAGGTCGAGTACGACGACACGCCGATCTCGCTGCACGCCGACGACTTAGCCGACCGGATGCAGCGCGAGGGCTCGATTTCGTTGCAGGGCGTGTTTGCGGGCCGGCGTGCGGGCGAGCGGGTGGGGCTGTTCTTGGCCGCGTTGGAGCTGGTGCGCAACCGCCGGGCCCGGGTGCGTCAGGAAGACATCGCCGGGCCGATCGTGCTGGAGCCGCGCGACGCCGACGAAGCCGAGGCCGACACGCCCGGGGTCGAGACCGAGGAAGGCTTCGACCCCGCGTCCTACGACTGGCCGGACGAGGCGTCCCGCCGCGCCGCCGAGCGGCGGGTGCGTCTGCGGGCCTTGCGCCAGGCCGGCGAGGCGTCGTCGGACGATGCCGGTGAACCCAGCGAAGATGAGCCCGACGCCCTCGACGCCGAACTCGACGGCATCAACGTGCCGGAGTAACAATCTTCACGCCCGCCCGCGGGGCTCTGCTTCGCGACTCAGGCTTTGGGCGCGCGTTCCTTGGCGCGCTTCTTGCGCTCCCGCAGCTTGGCTTTCGGGGCCACGTGAAACGTGGCCGAGCACCGACCGACGCGCTTGCGGCGTTCGTCCTTGTGCACGACGGCCTGGTAGATGTTCATCTCGATGGGCACGTTGAACTCGAGCTTCTCGCGCATGAGCTGCTCGATGTTCGCCTGCGGCGTGACCTGATAGATCGCCGGGCCCAGGCAGGGACGGGTGAACTTGTAGTGGAGCTCTTTGCAGACGACGGTGTATTCGCCGCCGACCTTGCCGAAGATGAACATCCCGCCGGCCACTTCGGAGTTGGCCAGCAGGGCGGCGCCGGCCATGGCGTTGTACCAGTTCTTGTTGAACCGGCGGAACGGCAGGAGCACGGTGAACGGCGAGGCGCCGTCTTCCTCGACCTGCTTGATGCCCGAGCGCCAGGCCAGCGGCAGGAAGACCCAGGCCATGGCCCGGTGCCAGAAGTTGTTGCGGGTCGACAGCGTCGAGAGCTTGCGCTCGATCCGCTGGACGAGCCGGGAGAAGAAGCCGGCGTTGGGGTCGACCGCTGGCGGGGGCTTCACCGGGATGAACTCGGCCGACTCCGGCGCGGCCGGCGGTGCGGCGGCTTCGCCCGAGCCGGGCTCGGTGACGGCGTCGTCGGCGGACGCGGCTTCGGCCGGCGGGTCCGCGGGGGCTTCGGGTTGGGCGACGAGGGGCGTGGTCACGTGGGTCGTGGGGCGGGGGTCGGCCCGGGCGGTCGGGCGGCGCGATCCGTCTTGGTGATCGTTTGGGTGGCCGTGAGGCGGGCCGCGTCTCAGACAAGCCTAGTAGGGCCGCGGCCGGACAACCCCGCCAGCCTACCGGAACGGGTCGTTCGGGCGGTAGTTCGGCCCGTCGCTTTCTTCGCCGGCCGGGCCTTCCTCTTCTTGGAGTTCGATCCACTCGGCCTGGATGGCCTCCAGGATCTGCTCGTTGACCCGCTGGCCGGGCTCGGGGTCGAACTCGGGCAGGGCCTCGATCAGCTCGCGGAGCTTGTCGAACCGCACGCCGGCCGGGTCGACGCCCGGGTGGGCTTCGAAAAGGGCGTCGGCCAGGTCTTCGATGTCGGTCCAGGTCATGGCTGCACCCGCGGAGGCGGTCGGGAGCGGCGGGCTACTGCAGGTTGACGGGCATGACGACGTAGAGGAAGTCGTTGCCGGTCTTGAGCACGCCGGGCTTGGCCGGGCCCTTCATGTCGAGCTGGACCTGCTCCTGATCGACGACCTTGAGGGCGTCGAGCAGATACGCGGGGTTGAAGCCGATCTCCATGTCTTCGCCGGTGAACTCCGGGAGTTCGAGCTTGATCTCGGCCTCGCCCATTTCAGGGGCCCGGCTGGAGATGGTCAGGCCGTCGGAGGCGAAGCCCATGCGGACGCCCTTGGACTCCTCGTTGGTGAGCAGGGCGGCCCGGCGGACGGCGGAGATGAAGCGGTCGGTCTCGAGCGTGGCCTTGCGGTCGCCGTCCTTGGGGATCACGTCGCGGTAAGGCGGGAAGTTGCCCTCGACCAGGTTGCTCGAAAGCACGGCGTGGTCGGCGGCGAAGAGGATCTGGTTGTCGGCCAACCGGACGCGCACGGGCTGATCGCCATCGTCGAACAGCCGCATGAGCAGGTGCAGGGCCTTGGTGGGCACGATGGCGTTGCGCTGCTCGCTGTCGGCCTTGGCGCAGGTTCCCCGGGCCACGGCCAGGCGGTGGCCGTCGGTAGCGACCACGGCGAGGTGCTTGCCCTCGCGCTCCACCAGCACGCCGTTGATGGCGTAGCGGGAGTTTTCTTTCGCCGTGGCGAAGATGGTCATGGCGATCAGGCGGTGCAGGTCGGCGGCGGCGACCTCGAAGTCCGCCTCGCCGTCGAAGGTCGGCGCCTGGGGGAAGTCGGCCGGCGGGTGGCCGTGCAGCGTGAACTTGGAGTCCTGCCCGGTGATGACGGTCTGGGTCTGGTTGGTCTCGAAGGCCAGCGTGGGGTCGATCGACTCGCGCACGATCGACTGGAGCTTGTCGGCGGGCACCAGGGCTTCGCCCGGCTCCTGGACCTCGACGCGCGGGGTGTCGAGGCTCAGGGCCACGTCCAGGTCGGTGGCCGAGAGGGTCAGCTTGCCGTCCTCGGCGGTGAGCTTGACGCAGGCGAGCACCGGCTTGGGGGTGCGTGCGACCACGACGCCGCCCACGAGGCCGAGCGCGTCCATCAGGGCGCCGCGATCGCAGATCGCTTTCATCAGGAGAGGGTCCGTACGCCGTGGCGCGGGGTGCGAAATGGCCGGCGACAGGCCCCCGCGGTTCCCGGAGGCTTCCGGCCATCTAAGGCCCGCGAAGTTAGCCGCGCCGCGGTTTCCCGGCAAACCCGCCGGCGCCTGCGCGGCCCCTGGCGGGCTCATGACCACTCCCGCCGCCGACAGGCAGGGCACCGGTCCGATGCCGGTCGCCCCGGGTTCCGAGAACAACGCTTCGTGACGCCTGCGCCGGGCCCGCATGCCACGGTGGCAACGATTGGGCCGGTCGCGACCGCAGGCGCGCTCCGATCCCGCCGATGGGCACTGCATGAAGCGGTTTGCGCTCCTGTCTGCCCGGGCCAGGGCTAGCTCCCAGGTCCGGTCCTGGGCCGTGGCGGCCTTGTGGCTTTCGGTCGTCGCCCTCCTGGGCGGCCCCGCGACGTTGGCGCAGGACGACGCGGCGACAACGGCCCGCGCACAATCCACCCTTGAGGCGTACCCCTACAGCAGCGACCAGGTGACCCTCATCCGCGGGGCCGAGCAGGTCATCGGCCACGGCCGGACCCTGCTCTGGCG
>JBCCXV010000181.1:0-5633 GCA_039191195.1 Planctomycetota bacterium | reverse complement strand
GGGAAGTTGACGCCGACGTAGTCGACGCGGTCGTTGAAGATGAACAGGGGCAGGTCGATGCGGAATGAGGTGAAGTACGGCGCGGTGCCGGCGAAGAGGAAGGCGTGGGTGGTTGGCGGCGGGGGCGTGCCTTGTTGGTTGAGCGCGGCGGCGTCGGCGAGGTCCTCGGCGAGGAAGGTCTGGCTGGGCACGAGGCCGAGCGCGCGGTCGAGGGCGAAGCGGGCGTTCTCGTGGTCGGCCGAGTCGGCGGGGGCGTGGAGGAAGACGATGCCGCGGAGGGTTTCGGTGAAGGGGTTGACGAAGTCGGCGTAGGGCGTGAGGTTCGCGACGCGCTGGTTGAGCTCGGCGAGGCGGTTGGCGATGGCGGGGTCGTCGAGCGTGCGGTCGATGTCGAGCCGGCGGTCGGCGGGGGCCTTGGCGTTGGCTTCGTCGAGCGCGGCCTGCTGCTTGGTGATCTGCTCGGCAAAGGTGCGGGCGGCCTGCTGCTGGCGCTCGAGGGCCTGGCGGAGCTCGACGCGGGCCGCGGCGGTGTCGCCGCGCTCGAGCGCGATGAGCGCCTGATAGGTGTCGAGCATGATGAGGTCGTGCGGTCGGCCGCGGTAGGGCAGGGCGTTGAGGTTGATCGCGGTGGCGGCGAGCTCGGCGGATAGGGAGATGTCGGGCTGGCGATCGAAGTAGCGGGCGTCGGCGTCGGCCTTAGCGAAGGCGCGGTCGGCCGCGGACGGGTCGCCGGCGGCGAGCGCGATGGCGCCCTGCTCGAGGTGGGCGAGGAGGCGGTCGTTGCCGTTGGCGGACTGCTGGGCGACGCGGTCGATGAGGGTGCGGGCGGCGGGGACGTCGCCGGCGCGGAAGGCGCGGTTGGCGTCGAGCAATTTCGGGTTGGTGCAGCCGGCTAGGCCGGCGAGGGCCAGCGCGCAGGCCAGCAGGAACGTCGAGGGCAGGGAGAGAGCCGGTCGCGTCACGTGGTCATTGTTACGGGCCGGGCGGGTGAGGAGTTTGTCGGCTGGCGGCGGGGCGGTTTGATGGGCGGGGACGGGGGGTGGATGATGGGCCGATGGACGAGGCGGGTCGGGCAGGCTTGGCGGAGGTGATCGACCTGGCGGTGGCCTTGGAGCGGGATCGGTCGGCCGAGCCGGGGGAACTGCGTCGGCGGGACGAGGCGATCGGGGCGCGGCTGCGGGCGGCGGGGGTCGAGCCGAGCGATCGGCGGGGGCTGATGCGGGGGTGGCTGGCGGCGTTGCGGGAGGACTCTGCAGGACTTTCGGGGGGGGCTGCGGGGGGACTTCCGGGGGGGCTGCCGGGGCGGCGGTGGGTCGGGGCGGCGGCGCGGGCGACGGCGATCGCGGCGGCGGTCGCGGGGTTGCTTGGGTGGGCGACGGCGATGGGGGTGTTCTGGTACGACGGCGGGCGGCCGGTGAACCTGACAATGGTGGTGCTGGCGTATGGGGTGCTGCCGTTGGCGTTGCTGGTGCTGACGCTGGTGGCGGCGTTGGCGGGGGTGGGGGCGCTGGGCGAGTGGGTGCGGGGGCTGAGCCCGGGTCGGCTGGCGCTGTGGGCGGGGCGACGCGCGGGCGCGGGCGGTGGCGGCAGGGCGTCGGAGGAGCTGCGGGTGCTCGGCGGGCCGGGGCTGGCGGAGGTGCGGAAGTGGGCGGTGCTGTCGGCGTCGCAGTGGGTGGCGGCGGGGTTCTTCACGGGGGTGTTGCTGGGGGCGCTGCAGCGGGTGGTGTTCACGGACGTGTCGTTCGGGTGGAGCACTACGCTGGATGTCGAAGCGTCGACGGTGTTGTGGCTGGCGCAGTGCTGGAGCCTGCCGTGGGGCTGGGCGTGGGACGGGGCGGCACCCAAGGGCGTGGTGCCGGTGGAGATGTCGCGATACGTGCCGGGGGAGGGTCTTGTGGGCGGGCCGGAGCACGGGCGAAAGTGGTGGCGGTTCGTGCTGATGACGGTGGTGGCGTATGCGTGGCTGCCGCGATTGGTGACGGCGGGGTGGTTCGGCTGGCTGCTGGGCGACGCGGCGGGCCGGGCGTTCGATCGGCTGCCTGGGGTGGCGCTGCTGGTCGATCGGCTGGCCGGGGGGACGAGCTGGCAGGGTGGATCGGCGTCGGGGTCGACGGCGGCCGACGGGGTCGGCGACGCGGTGGCGGCGGGCGGGCTGCCTCGGGCGGGCGCGGTGGCGGGCGTGGTCGTGCATTGGGCCGGTGCTGGCGCAGACGGGCAGGCGGACGCTGCGCTGGTTGCGGGCGGATCGGCGGGGCTCGCGGGGGATCAGGCGGTGGTCGACCGGATGGCGGCGATGAAGCCGGGCGGGGTGCGGGTGGTGGTGCGGGGGTGGGAGCCGCCGACGCTGGAGGTGCTGGACTTCGTGCGCGAGGTGCGGACGGCCGTGGGCGGCGGGGTGGTGATCGAGGTCGCGGCCGAGGCGTTGGACGGGGCGGGGACGGGCGACGAGCTGCGGGCGTGGCGCGGGGCGATCGATCGGCTGGGTGACGGGGACGTGCGGCTGGTTGTGCTGGAGGGTGGCGGCGGTGAGGGGGGCGGCGATGGGTGAGTCGGCGGCGCCCGTGTTCGCGGTGGTGGGCCACCCGAACAAGGGCAAGAGCAGCATCGTCGCGACCCTGGCCGAGGACGAATCGATCCGCGTCTCGGCCGAGCCTGGCACGACGACCGACGCCGACCGCTTCGCCTTCGTGCTCAACGAGCGCACGCTCTACGAGCTCGTCGACACGCCCGGCTTCCAGCGGGCACGGCGGGCGCTGGACTGGATGCGGCAGCGCGAGACGACCGCGGCCGAGCACGCCAAGGTCGTCGCCGAGTTTGTCGCGGCCCACCGCGCCGGCGACATGCACCGCGACGAGGCCGCGTTGCTGCGGCCTATCCTCGACGGCGCGGCCATCCTCTACGTCGTCGATGGCTCGACGCCCTTTGGTCCGCAGTACGAGGCTGAGATGGAGGTCCTCCGCTGGACCGGCCGACCGAGCATGGCGCTGATCAACCCGATCGGCCGGGCCGACCACGTCGAGGAATGGCGTAACGCGTTATCGCAGTACTTCAAGGTCGTCCGCGTGTTCGACGCGATGACCGCCGAGTTCGACAAACGTCTCGACCTTTTGCGAGCGTTCGGCCAGCTCGACGAGTCGTGGCGGGCGCCGATGGACGCGGCGGTCGATGCACTGGTGGCCGAGGACGAGCGGCGTCGGCAGCGCAGCGTCGAGCTGATCGCCGACCTGGTGATCGACGCGATGACGCACCGCGAGTCGGTCAAGCTCGCCGCCGAGGAGGACGCGGCCAAGCGCCGGCCGGAGCTGGAGGAGCGGTACCGCGCGTTCATGCGTAAGGCCGAGCGTCGCTGCCGATCGCAGGTCGAGTCGCTGTATCGGCACGAGCGGCTGGAGCGACGCGAGGGCGAGCTGCCGTTGATCGACGAGGACCTGTTCAGCGAGGGGTCGTGGTCGGCGTTCGGGCTGTCGCGGGGCGACATGGTGCGGCTGGGGTTCGTGGGCGGCGGTGCGGCGGGCGTCGCGGCGGGGATCGGCGTCGATGCGGCCGTCGCGGGGGCGAGTTTGTTTGCGGCCACGGCCATCGGGGGGCTGGTCGGCTCGATCGGCGGGGCGGCGTCGGGCTGGTGGGCGATGGACCGTCTCGCTCGCGCACGGTTACTCAATCAACCGCTCGGCGGGCGCTTGCTGACCTACGGTCCGGCCGACAACGTCAACCTCGCGTTCGTGATGCTCGGCCGGGCGCTGGCCCACCACCGCTCGATCGCAAGACGCACCCACGCCGCCCGCGGCGAGCTCGTCGTCGACCCGCCCTCGTCATGGGACGCCGAGCAGAAACGCCGGCTGACCAAGGCGATCGATGCGGTGCGCCGACAGCGCGGGGATACCTACGCGGCGCGGGAAGGATTGATCGAGGCCATTACTACTGTGATGCGGTCAGGCTGAGGGTGCCACACCTTGTCCCGATAGGGCAAGGTGTGATTCGGTGAAAATCGTGCATTGAGTGACATGACGCACACCTTGCTCTTCGAGTCAAGGTGTGGCACCCACTACTCGCCGATAGGCTTCTTCAAGTACGGCCACAGCCAAGTCGCGGGGGACTGTGGGGAAACCTTCGAGAAAGTAGTTCAGATCGTGGCCGTGAATCAGGTAGTCGAAAAGCGTTTTCACTGTCACTCGTGTGCCTGTGAAACACGGCTCGCCGTGCATGATTTCAGGATCGATCTTGATCGGTGATCCGGTCATCAGTTCCTTGTCCATCCGACATAGACAACCGTGCCATCACTAACACTGAGGATGTAGATGTGACCCTGGAATGTTATTAGTTCGAAAGAGTCGCCAGATGGCTGCATATCAATGAATTTGTCTTCCACTTCAGGAGTTGGGTAGTTGGCGACTCGCCAGATCACATGATCTTCTGAATCCAGTCGGAAGATATTGCGATTGGCACCTGATTCACACAGATATTTTAGCAACGGTCGATAGGCGGCATCTTCGCACCATGAGGGATTGTAAGTATCGAATCTTGCGAGGATATCCCCGTTCGCCAGCTTGACTGTTTGCGAGGCGAATCGCCTGGGAATCTGACTCGTGAGGTCGATGCTCAATGCGTCAGCGCGTACGCCAGGATGTTGACGTTGAGGTGTTGAGCTTGGCGGAGTTCGTTGCCGCCGCAGCAGCAGCAGCCTTTGCCGGCGTTGGCGGTGTCGTTGATGCCGTCGGGGGAGAAGATGAGGGCGACGCGGCCGTCGAGGGTGAGGGCTTCGAGGTGCGGCAGGCGGGCGGCGCCGCGCTTGTAGGTTGACTTGCGGACGTCGAAGACGTTGGTGAACACGGCGTGGGTTTCGTCGAGGACCTCGAGCTGGTGGTCGGGGAAGACCTTGGCGATCGCGTCGCGGAAGGCGGCGGCCCAGGGCTTGGAGGAGCAGCCGGCCGAGGCGATGACGAACCCGCCGGAGTCGAGGTAGAGCTTGAGGTTGTCGCGTTGGGCGTCGGTGAGCGAGAAGCCGCCCTCGCCGGTCATGACGGAGAAGGGGTGGTCGAAGAGCTCGCTGGATTCCAGGCGGATCTTGGCGAAGTCGAGAGTGGTCTTGATGTGGGTTTCGTCGGCGGCGGTCTTGAGGAACTTGTCGGCGTAGCAGACGGAGGTTTTGCCGGGGCCGTAGATGAGGTTGGCGACGCGGACGGCCTCGGGGTCTCCCCGGAAGGGGTCGCTGGTGGTTTCGGCGGTGGTGGTGGGTTCGCTCTGGGCGTGGAGGAGGGTGGGGGCGAGGAGGCCGAGGGCGAAGGCGGCGAGGAGGGGCCAGGCTCGGCGGATGGGCGGGTGGGCGGATGGGCGGTGCGTGGTCATGGGGGCATCGTGGGGGTGGGGGCGGCGGAGGTCAATAGGTTGGGGTGCGGTGTTTGGTAGTTGGGTTTAGTTGGCTGGTGGGCGGGATCCAAACGGGGCGCTGCGCTTCCGGTTGGCTTGGGGTGATTCTTGTTGGTGTGCTGGTGGGGAGTAGGTCGGCGTCTATTCCGGGGGTTGGCGGTTGGCGGCGTCGTTGGCGAGGCGGCGGAAGTAGGCGGCGGCTTCGTCGCGGTAGGCGGGGGGGAGGTCGGCGATGTCGGCGATGAGGGCGGGGTCGGCTGAGGCGG
>JBCCXV010000180.1:0-5663 GCA_039191195.1 Planctomycetota bacterium | reverse complement strand
CCCATCGACCCCGACACCCGCCCCACCAGCACCCACTCCAGCTCCGGCAGCTCACCCACCTGCAACCACCGACTCAGCGTCCCCGGCCGAGCCATCACCTCGCCACGCCCCATCGCGATCAACCGCTGCGGATTTCCACGCTCCTCCAGCCGCTCCTCGCCTATCACCAGGGCCGGCGCCGCAGGCCGAGGCCGCACCGCGATCGGCGCCGCCTCCCGCGCACCCCACGCCCAGCCCCGATCCACCACCGACCCGCTCACCGGCTGCTCCGCCGACCGCAGCCACGCCGGGTTCGCCCCCGGCCACGCCACCACCACCGACCACACCAGCAACACCGCCAGCCCCGCCGGATGGCACCGGCTGCGATGCCCACGCCCCGTCGCCTGCGCCAACGCCCCCGTCAGCCCGCCGACCACCCCCGCCATCGCCAGCCACACCTCCGCCGGCAACAGCATCACCGCCATCCCGCCCAGCCACACCGGGTACCCCCAATCCAACCGCACCACCGGGCCACCCGCCGCACGCTGCACCAGCCCCAACACCCCGTACACCGCCACGCTCGCCGCCACCCCCGCAAGCCCCAGCACCAGGCACCACCACCCGTGCCACCACACCGCCGATGCCTGCATCACCCCCACCGCGACCAGCATCGGCCCGTCCACCGCTGCCAACCCCCGCCCCGCCGGCACCCAAGGCGGACCCGCCGGCGGCGCCGACCGCACCGCGTCCAGCATCCGCCGACGCAACGCCCGCCCCCGCCAACCCGTCACCGCTTCCCCCATCAGCCCGCCTCCCGCACGGACCGCTCCGCCGCCGACCGCAACCCCTCGGCCAGCGGGATCTGCGACGGGCACACGTGCGAGCACAGCCCGCAGTCGACGCACCAGCTCAGCTCCTCACGCACCTGCGCTTCGCCCGGCCGGCTACGCGACCGCTCCAGCAACTCGATCGGCCAAAGCCGCGTCGGGCACACCTCCACGCACCACCCACAGCTCACGCACGCCGATGCGCTCGCCGCTTCACCCCACGGCAGCACGCTCAACACCTGACCCCAACACCCCGGCCGATCCCCCGCGCCCACCACCACCTCCCCGCGCTCCCCGCTCCGCCACGCCACCACCCCGGTCGCCTCCCCGCCCATCGCATCCCCCCACACCACCCGCCGACGATCCGCGCCCCCATCGCCCACCTCAGCCCCAACCTCCGCCTCACCAACCGCGTCCACCCCAAGCCACCCGCCCACCGCCTCGCCCGGCCACGCCCAACGCACGCTCAACCCCCCACGCCGCGTCGGCCAACTCACAAACGTCGGCCGCACCACGTCCAGCCGCCCCCGCGTCACCCAACGCGCCAGCCGGATCACCGACCACGGCTCCACCAACACCACCCCCGCCTCCAGCGGATCACGCCCCGGCTTCAGCCGCGCCCGCCCCGGCGTGTGCGCGCCGATCACCACCGTCGGGTCCGCCGACGGATAAGCGTTCTCCACCGCCCGGTGCTGCACCGAGAACCGCCGACACGCCCGCCGCACCGCACCGCTCCACCTCACTTCCCGATCGACCAGCATCACCGACCGCCGCGCCCCCAGCACCTCCCCAAGCAACCGCAGCCCCAGCGCCGCGTCGTCCGCGAACCCGCCCAACAAGCTCGACCGATCCGCCACCGGCGAGAACCGATCCAGCCCCACGCAGATCAACCGCCGCACCGACCGCCCCGCCGCCGCCGCCAGCACCCCCGCCAGCCCCGCTCCGTGACCCACCGTCGGCCAAGGCCCCGTCCCCCCAAACGCCGCCACCCAGTCCGCCACCTCCGACCCCCCCGGCGCCTGCAGATCCAGCCAAGTCCGACACATCTCCCCCGCCCCATCAGCAGCCCCATCCTCATCGCCACCGGCCTCCCCCGACCCGCCACCCAACCCACGCTCCGCCTCCACCTCCACCGCCCACCGCGCCGCCTCTCCCCCGCTCATCCCCACACCCCCGGCCACCTCCCCCACCCGCACCACCCGACCCGAAAACGGCAGCACGTCGCACGCCCCCGTCGCCCCCTCCCACGCCAGCCGCGACCCCGCCGCCACCGCCCGACCGACCCGCCAACGCTCCGCCACCCCCTCCCCCCCCTCGTCTCCCGGCCCGTCCCCAGCCAAACCCAGCACCACCCGACCCGCCGCCAGCCGATCCGCCGGCTCCGCCAACGCCACCAGCTCCCCTCGGCGAAAATCCATCCCCCCGCGTAGATCACCCATCGATCCATCCTAAACTGGGGCTCTAGCCAAAACCGCACGAAACCGTCCCATGACCACCACACCCCTCTGGCAGCCGCCGCTTCCCCCCCGTTATCGGCAGATGACCGACGCGGATGTCGAACAGGCCATCCACGCCCGAAAAGCCTCCCTCGGCTCCGACGTCGTCGTCCTCGGCCACCACTACCAGCAGGACCAGGTCATCCAGTTCGCCGACTTCACCGGCGACTCCTTCAAGCTCTCCCAGCTCGCCGCCGAACAGGTCGCCGCCTCCGGAGGCAAGTACGTCGTCTTCTGCGGCGTGCACTTCATGGCAGAGACCGCCGACATCCTCACCGAGGACCACGTCCAGGTCGTCCTGCCCGACCTCGGCGCCGGCTGCTCCATGGCCGACATGGCCGCCGACGACGAGGTCGACGAGGCCTGGGAGCTCATCCACGAGCTCCTCGACGACGCCGGCTCCGACGCCACCGTCGTCCCCATCTGCTACATGAACTCCTCCGCCGCCATCAAGGCCTTCTGCGGCCGGCACGGCGGCGCCGTCTGCACCTCCTCCAACGCCGACAAAATCATCCGATGGGCCCTCGCCGGAGGCGAGCTAAACCAAGACCGTTTAACCGCAGGCCCGAAGGGCCGCGCTGACAGCGACGCCCATACCCAAAACATCAAGATCCTCTTCATCCCCGACCAGCACCTCGGCCGAAACACCGCCGCCGCCCTCGGCTACCACCCCTACGCCGACACCACCGTCTACGCCCCGCGCGACGCCACCCCCACCACCGCCGAGGACGTCGACCGCGCCACCTTCCTGCTCTGGAAAGGCCACTGCTCCGTCCACAAGCTCTTCCGCCCGGAGCACGTCGATCAGGTCCGCGAACAGATCCCCGGCGTGCACGTCATCACCCACCCCGAGTGCGAGTACGAGGTCTGCGCCAAGGCCGACTCCACCGGCTCCACCGAGGTCATCATCAACACCCTCGAAAACGCCCAGCCCGGCGACGCCTTCGCCATCGGCACCGAGAACCACCTCGTCAACCGACTCTGCAACCGCGTCAAGCCCCGCGGCGTCAACGCCCGCATCCTGTCCGACTGCCAGTGCCTCTGCACCACGATGTTCCGCATCGACACGCGCCACCTGCTGTACGTCTTGGACGAGCTAGCCGAAGGCCGCGTGACCAACCGCATCGCCGTCGACCCCACGGTCCAAGAAGAATCCCTCCTCGCCCTCAACCGCATGCTCGACATCACCGGCAAACCGGCGCTCGAGACTCCCGCGACCGCCGCCGCCACAACCCATTAGCCCCGGCTTCCAGCCGGGGATTAAGCCGCCAAGCCGCTAAGAGTGCAAAGGCCAATCCGGAAAGCCAAGTGGGTTACGACATCCACATCACGAGAGGTCGAGATTGGTTTGAGGCGTACGACAATGCTGATATCGCAATCACCGCCGAAGAGTGGATTGGGTACGTAAAAGAAGACCCAGAACTATCGCTTGCGGGATACAACGGCGACTACTTCGCGTTGTGGTCTGGAAAGTGCGAATACGACGATCCATGGTTTGATTGGATCAGTGGGGTGATCTACACCAAGAATCCAGATGAAGCGATCATCGACAAGGCGGTACAGATCGCCAGCCAGCTTGACGCTCGAGTGATCGGTGAATCAGACGAGATCTATCTTGGCGGCGGCAGAGTGCAACTGGCGAGTGAGACCGATACCTCGTCGTTGCATCCCGATGAAGTACACGGCGACCAGCATCCAGAACCCGACTC
Organism: Planctomycetota bacterium; assembly: GCA_039191195.1. Lineage (GTDB taxonomy): Bacteria > Planctomycetota > Phycisphaerae > Phycisphaerales > Phycisphaeraceae > JBCCBV01. The sequence goes on along the minus strand of JBCCXV010000180.1, from coordinate 1,652 downwards.
GGACTCGTTCGCCAGTGAATCGACCGCATCCGCGTCCGTCGCGCCAAAACCCTGGTGGCGTCGAATCTTCAACTGAAGTCGGGTGCCACACCCTGACCCGAAGGGCAGGGTGTGTAAGCAGTCACGAACCCGCAACGCACACCCTGCTCTTCGAGTCAGGGTGTGGCACCCGAAACGACGATCGAGCGTCGCCGAGAAACTCACTTAGCTGCGACGCGACGCGTCGCTGAAGCACATGTCATGCGTTGTCGTACTTCTTTCAGCGACGCGTAGCGTCGCAGCTAAGCGCACAACACGCCCCCATTAGCCCCCGGCTCTGCCGGGGGTGATCCGCCAACACACGCCGTCATGCCAATGAGCCCCGCGTGCCACGCGCACCCCTTCGCCAACTTTCCAGGGCACGAGCTTCACAACACGCAAGACGTCGAGGGCGGGGCGGCGCGGCCTCGTAGCACGCGCGTCGAGTCACGGGGTGTAGCAGCCTGATCCCGCAACCCTGTCAGCCGCCCGGCCGATGACGTGCACCGGTGGCGACCCTTCGACGGTCCGCCTCGCGCAGGCTGCCCGGCCGACGCGTGTCTGCCATGGGGGTCACCCGGGATGAGCAAGGCTTTCCTACCCACGGAAGAACGGCAGCCCGGGTGCGCACAACACCCCGTTAGCCCCCGGCTCTGCCGGGGGTGATTCATCACGGACCCCCGACCCAACCGCAAAGGCAGCCGGGACGCGACGCGTCCCGGGGTTGGATATCCGTCGTGCTTCCGTCCACCGAACCACCCCGCGCGTGCGCACGACTCACCCAGGGATGCGTGGCACCCAGGCTACGCCCGCGACACGCCGTGTCCCGGCGACAAGCTCTGCGCTCTCTGCGCCTCCGCGGTGCAATACCGCGCCCCCGATGAGGGCGCCCGCCGTGTCACGGCCTGGCCGTGCCGCGATCTCGATCGCGGGGCGGACGCCCGTTCCCGGAAGGGCTCGCTCGATGGACAAAATTTAGGTGGAACACCCGTGCAAAGGCCGGGAATCCGAGGCGTGCCGTGTGCGAAGTTGGGAATCCGAGACGCGAGGGACGCCCAACCCCCGGGACGCGCCGCGTCCCGGCTGCGGACTTGCACGATCGCCCCCGCCGCGTAGGGTGGACACCGCGCTAAACGCGCCGCCTCACCATTCCGCACTACTCACCACTCACTTCTCACTCCCCGTGCACTGGCTCGACTACACGATCATCGGGCTCTACCTCGCGTCGCTACTCACAGCCGGCGTGTGGCTGTCGCGGCTCGCCGCCCGATCGGCCGACGACTACTTCCTCGCCGGTCGCAAGCTGCCGTGGTGGGCGCTCGGGGCGTCGGGGATGTCGAGCAACCTCGACGCGGCCGGGACGATGACGATCATCGCCCTGATCTACCTCTACGGCCTGCACGGCTTCTGGATCGAGATGCGTGGCGGGGTCGTCCTGCCCATCGCCGTGTTCCTCGCCTTCATGGGCAAATGGCACCAACGCTCGCAGGTCGTCACCACCGGCGAGTGGATGCGGCTGCGCTTCGGGCACGACTGGCAAGGCGTCGCCGCCCGGTACACCGCCGCGGCGACGTACCTGGTCATCACCGTCGGCATGGTCGTGTTCTTTCTCGCGGCGGCGGGCAAGTTCCTGG
>JBCCXV010000179.1:0-5684 GCA_039191195.1 Planctomycetota bacterium | reverse complement strand
GATGTCGGCCAGGGTGACCGGGGTGGGCATGGGTCCGACGGCTTTGACGGTGACCATGCCGAAGCCCTTGCCGGTGGCGTCGGTCGGGTCGGGCTCCCAGGGCTTGGTGACGGCGACGACGCCGACGACCGACTTCTCGGAGACCGAGTGGTAGAAAAAGCAGCGGTCGCCCTTGGCCATGGCCTTGAGGTTGGCGTTGGCTTGGTGGTTGCGCACGCCGTCCCACTCGGTGGTCTGGGCCTTGGCGGAGGTCTGGTCGGACCAGCTCCAGGTTCCCGGCTCGGTCTTGATCAGCCAGTGCTTCATGACGGGGTGCGGGGTCGGTCCGTGACGGCGGGTTCCGCTGGGCTCCGGCGGGTGCGGGGCCGTCCGGGGGGACAGGAGGGCCGGGGCTCCGGCAGTCCCGGGGTTCCGGGGTTCGGGGGTTCCGGGATTCCGGGGGGGGGGGGAGAAAAGGTAACGGCTAAATCAGCGGATGGCAGCCGGGCGGGGTGGAATCGGCGGATTCGGGTTCAGGCGGGGGCTTTGACCATCACCACGTGTGGGCAGACGCCGGGGATCTCGAACTCGGCCGAGACAACCCGCCAGCCCTGGCGTTCGTAGAAGCCCAAGGCGGAGGTGCGGGCGTTGGCCCACCACCACCCACCCCCGGAACCACGCCCGCCCCCGGAAACGGCCCCGTTGCCGGAGGGTGCGTCGTCTCGGCGTTGGGCCTCGGCGAGCAGCGCTTCGAGCACCGCCCTGCCCACGCCCAGCCCTTGGGCCTCGGGCGAGACCGCCATGCCGCGTAGCCGTCGCACGCGCGCCCCCGGACACGCCCCCGGAAGCGCCCTCGCCCCGGGAAGCAACCCCGAGCCCGGGTGATCTCCGCTCTGCCCCGGCGGGCCCGCCAGCACCTCCGGGCAGTCGACGTCGACGACGCGGTCCGCGCAGGCCTGCGGCAACCCGGTGGCGACGCCGACGATCGCGCCCGACCGGGCGTCGTAGGCGGCGATGTGCACGGTGAGCGGGTCGTCGTCGAACTCGTAGACCGACCGGTCCAAGGGCAGGCCGGGACGAAGCACCGCGCCGCGTAGCGGCCGGACGACTTCGGCCGACACCGACTCGACCCGCAGCGCGAGCGAAGTTGACGCGCAGGGATCGCCCGCGACCGGAGGCGAGGCGCTCGCAGGCTCGTGCTCGCTCACGACGACCCGGCCCCCTGCGCGGCTCCCGACGGCGCCGCCGCGCGCATCTCGGCGACACACCGCGCGATTCGGCGGAGCGTCATCTCCCGGCCCGACAGCGCCAGCGTCAAATCAATCGGCGGGCTCACCGTCGTGCCAGTCAGCGCCACCCGCAACGGCTGGGCGATCCCGCCCATGTTCTTGAGCTTGGCGGCGTCGTCGCCGAAGGTCTCTTGCTCGACGAAGCCCTCGACGAACGCGCGGATGGGCTCGGGCGTCCAGTCGGCCAGCCCGCCCGCCTCAACCTCGGCCTGGAGTTTCACGTGGAACCTTTCGAGCACGTCAATCCCGTGCGCCTGGCCCTTGAACATCGCCTTCTTGATCGGCTTGGACCCCGGATCGACACGACCCGCGACCGCGGCGTCGTCCTCGCTCAACCACACGGCCTGCGCGAACGGGTCGGCGAGCGTCTTGCTCCGCTCCTGAGTCGCCGACGCCAGCCACGACCACAGCGTCTCGGCATCGCGGCCGTCGGCATCGACCCAGCGCCGCCAAACCGACTTGCCCTCGGGAGCGAAGCCCTCGTCGCGGATCGCACGCAAAAACGCCTCCGGCGGCATCTCGACCACCGACTCGGTGTTGAACTTCAGCAGCTTGTCCCGATCAAACTTCGCGTTGGCTTTGCCGATGCGCCCAAGATCAAACCGCGCAGCGATGTAGCCCAGCGGGTCGCCGCCGAAACGCTCCTCCCCGTCGCCCGGCGACCATCCCAGCAACGCGAGATAGTTGCACAGCACCGTCGGCAGGTATCCCGATCGGCGGAAGTCGAAGGTCTCGATCTCCGGCGCCGTGCGGCCCACGCCCTTGAGCGCCAACGCGGCGAACACCGCGTTGTCTTCGCTCTTGTCCATCAGCCGCGCGAACGCGCCCTCGACACCCGCCTCGAGCGAAGCGGCGTTGAGCCCGCCCCCCGGGCCCACCACCCCCGCCGCGGTGAGCACGTCTTCCCGCTCGGCGACCGGCTCCGGCCCGCCAAGCAGGCTCGCCGAGACCCGCCCCACCGCCTCGGCCAGGTCGAACCCCGGCTCCTTGGTCATCGCCCGCGCGGCCTTGGCCTTGTCCCGCTTGGACATCTTGCTGCCATCCGGGTTCATGATCGACGGCATGTGCGCCCACACCGGCCGTCGGTACGCCTGCGCATCCCCCGTCACCTGCGCCAGCGCGTCGTAGATCGCCGCGTGCTTCGGCGTGTTGTTCAGGTGCTCCTGACCGCGCAGCACGTGCGTCACGCCCATCGCCGCGTCGTCCACCACCACCGCGAAGTGGAACGTGGGCATGCGCCCGCCCGCGTCGCCCTTGCGGATCACAAAGTCCTCGAGCTGCTCGCCCTCGAACGACACCATGCCGAACACCGCGTCCTCCACCGTCACGGGTTTGCCCATCCGCAGACGCAGGGCGCCGTCGTCCTCATACGCCAAGTCCGCCGCGATCAGCTTCTCAAACAGCGGGTCGTACACGCCCAGCGCGTGGCGCTCCGACTGCCGCGGGATGCCGGCGAACGGGCCGTCGTCCTCCGCGCCCGGCCCGAACCAGGGCGTGTGGTCCAAGCCGACCCACGCCAGGTCTTGCAGGATCGACTCGGCCGACGCGTCCGAGCTCCGCGCCGCATCGGTGTCTTCCAGCCGAAGGTGGAACGTCCCGCCGTGCCGCTTGGCGAACGCCCAGGCGAACAGCGCCGTACGCACGCCCCCCACGTGCAGAGCGCCCGTTGGCGAAGGAGCAAAACGGGTCACCACGCCGCCGGAATCCGCAGAAGCGGGGGCGGGCGTCGTCGTCGATGTGGGGTTGCCTGGCGTCACGGCCGCATGGTACGGATCGACGACCCAAGCTACCGGCTGACGCGCTCGCCCCGGCCGTCCAGACCCGTCATCGCCCCGCCCGGCGACAGCCCCAGCCACGGGTCGTCCAACGGCATCAAGAACACGTCCCGGTACACCGCCGCGGTAAACGCCTCGGCGTCCGCCACGTCGAACCGCCCTTCCCGCACGCCCCGGGCGATCTCCGGCGCCAAGCGCTCCAGGTTGACCCGCGTGTCGCCGTCGATCGTCTCTTCGACCCCACCGAACCAGCCCGCCGGCGGGTCTTGCCCGTCAAACTCCAACCGCGACAACACCGCCTTCGACGACGTCGAGAGCCGGGTTTGCTGACCGAGCCCGAAGCCCTCCCGCATCAGCGGCGCATCAGCGGACAACCGAACCGCACCGCCTTCGATCGCCCCGCGCATCGGCGCCTCGATCCGCATCTTGCTGACCGTGAGCGCCAAGGGCACCCCATCGACCGCTTCCCACGGCGCCGCCGCCTCGACGGCGTCCGGGGCTTCCGGGGCTTCTGGCGTTTCCGGGGCGTCCGGGGGCAACACGCCCAGCGCCGCGCGCATCGGTTCGGCGATGAAACGCTTGCTCGCCGTCAAACGATCGGCCTCGACTGGAACCGGGCGCAGCCACGCCGGCCGAACCGCGTCCCCAGCGCTGGAAAGCTCCGAATCCCCCGGCCAAGCCAAGAACGTCCCGCCCGACCCCGCACCGGCCGCCAACGCGTCGTGGTGATGGCCCGCCATCGCTTCCAGCCAGTCGACAAAGGCCGCCGGGCTCACCAGCCCCGGCATCGCGCCCAGCACCCGACCCCGCGCATCCAGCACCAGGTGCATCGAGTTGCCCACCACCGTCCGCTCAAGCTTCCGCCCGTCGGCGTACTCCACCGTCACCCGCGGCACGTCCGCCACCCCTTGCCAATGCAGCACGAACCCGTCGCGCATCCGGCCCCACACCGCCAGGTCCGGGTACAGCACCGCGCGGAAGAAACGGCTGTTCGCGCAAGACAAGTCGTCATCGAGCGACCCGAGCAAGCGCAGCGACAACACCGCACGGCCGGTGCGCGCCGCCTCGGCCCGCGCAACCTCCAAATCCGTATGCCAGTACAGCCCGCTCGCCCAGGCGTCCTTCTGGTGCGCCAGCGCGTCGAGCGTCGGCCGAAGCGCCCCCAGCGCCGCCTCTTGCTCGGCCGAAAGCGCCTCGCCCGCCCGAGCCTTCGCCAGCAGCCCGGCGTTCTGCTCCAGCAGCGCGTAGTACCGATCCCGCTCCGCCTCCCAGCCCTCCGCCCCGGCCCAATCCCCGGACCTCGCCCCCGACCATGCCGGCGTCACGAACAACACGGCCAACACAAACGCGATCGGGCGGGCACGAAACATGCGCGGTTCCTTGCAGGAGGAGGGCTCCCCCGGCAGACGCGCGCCACGCCCCGCGGTTCCCGCCGGCCTCGCAGAAACACCCCAGCGACCGCCACCGCCACCCACGCCACTCACGCCCCCGCCGAACCCCGCTGCCGGTACCAGTACCGGCAGAACCGCGGCGTCCGCGCCGCCCACGGCGCCAAACCCACAAACAGAATCAACGGAACCTCGCGCAAAAACCGGTCCAGCTTCCGCGTGCTCGTCACGATCGCCGGGTCCTGAAACACCTCGAACCGCGTCCCGCGTTCGGCCGCCCAACGCTTGAGCTGCGAAGACAGGTAGATCTCTTCCTTCACGAAGTACCGCAGGTCGAACCCCCCCACCGCCTCGAACGCGTCCCGCCTGCAGAACAGGAAGCACCCCGCCGCCAGGTTCCGCCGCCGCGAGATCATCTCCCACAGCCAGCATCCCAAGCGCGGCACTATCCCCACCTCGGCGTCGAGTTCGACCCGAGCCCCGCCCCCCGCATCACCTTCAGATAGACGCCGCAACGCCTCGCCCAGCACCCCGGCCGACAGCTGCGTGTCGGCATCCAAAAACACCAGCCAAGGGCTCGACGCATCCGCCCCCGCCGCACCGGCGTTCCGGGCACGCCCGATCTGGTTCACCGGCTCCAGCACCACCCGGTCGGCGCCGTGCGCCCGGGCCACCTCGGCGGTGTCGTCCGACGAGTTGTTGTCGACCACAACGATCTCGCCTCTCCCCCGGAACTGCCCCCGGAACCGCTCCCGGAATGGCCCCCGGAAGCCATCGCCGCCCTCGGCTTCCACCGCCGACATCGCCGCCCGCACGGCCGACAGCGTCCCCGGCAGCGCCGCCGACTCGTTAAACGCCGGGATCACGATGGAATAGGCGACCGCCACGGCCCACGGTATCCCGCGCCAACCCCGCCCCGCTTCAATCCGTAGCGAAAGCCTTGAAGTACGGTTTCTGTTTGGTACTTTCGCCAGGATGCCAACGCCCGACCCCAACCCGCAGCACCAGCACCAAGCGCACGACTACCGCGACGCCCTGCCCGAGGGGCCCGCCCACCGCCGCGCCGCCGGCCTCAACCCCGGCAACCGCTTCGAAGACCAGCGGGTCCACCTCGACGGCGACCACCTCGACCACCGAGTCCTCGAACGACAATGGGAGGGCGAAGACCCCGCCACCCGCAAGCCCGTCCGCGTCCCCCTCACCGTCTACGCCGACGCCACCCGCAGGCTCATCAACAAGGTCGCCCACACCAG
>JBCCXV010000178.1:0-5720 GCA_039191195.1 Planctomycetota bacterium | reverse complement strand
GCCGTTGCGCACCGGCAGCAGCCAAGCCACCTTGGGCTCCGCCGAGACCGACACCGCCATGGGCGCACGTCCGGGCGTCACGCCGCCTCCAGTTCGGCCGGGCCGACACAAGCCGCCGCGTACCCCCGCGCCCGGTTACGCGCAATCTCGCTTGCGCGATCCAATCCCAAACGCTCGAACACCCCCGCAAGCCGATGCGCCCAGGTGTGCTCCCGCAGCACACGCTCACGCCCCGCCCGCGCCATCGCCGCTCGGCCCGCCTCGTCGCCCAACAGCGAACGGCTGGCCCACAACAGCTCGTCGCGATTCCGGAACAGCACCGCCTCACGCCCCGGCGCCAGCAGCGACGCAAAGTCCTCGGCTGGCTCCGTCACCAGGCACGACCCGCACGCCGCCGCCTCGAACACGCGCGCCTTGACCTGCGCCGGGCCCGGCGAAACTCCCGAGTCCCCGCGCGACGCACGCCGACGCACCGCCGCCGACCGCGCCAGGTCGATCGCACGCCAGCCCACCGGCGCCCGGGCCACACGCTCGGCCGCCGAACTACGCAAGAACCGGTCCGCCGCCGAGAAACCCCCGACCGACGATCCCGCAAAGTTCAGAACGAGCTTCGCCCCGGCCATCGCCGCCACCATCGCCTCACGGCTTAGCCGCCCGCCCGGCCACCCGGCGCCGAAGCCCCGTGCGTCGATCCCAGCATCCCGCAGCGCACGCACCGCGTCGCCCCGATCGCCGTAGGGCTGACCCACAAACGCCACGTCGCACGCCGGCGCATCCGCCACCGGCCGAAACACCGACGGGTCCGCCGCCCACTGCGTCTGGATCACGTTCGACCACCCGCGCTCGCCGTACCGCGGATACGCCGCCGCCGACGTCGTACCCACCAGCCCGAAGCAGGGCGTCCACCGCCGGGAAACCGTCTCGAACTGCCAGTGGTCGTCGCAGTACCAGTTGAACGTCCGCGTCTGCCCACCCTCGGTGACCGCCCGGATCGTCCGCCGATGCACCAGCGCCCGCCGGAGCACGGCGAACAGCAGCGTCGGCCGATCCCCACGCACACGCTCGGTCAGTCGGCGGTTCATCGCCGACACCCCGTGCGCCCGCGCCTCGGCCACATCGTCGAAGTGCTCGACGCGCCAGCCCAGCCCACGTAGCGCGTGGCCAAACGTCTGGTCCTCGAAGCTCGGTCCGCGTTCGGCGACGTGGCCGTCGAACCGCGGCGCCAATAGCAGCGCGTCCATCCGGTCGCCCTTTCGCTAAGCCGCCCGCGCCGCGGGCGCGCCACGCTTCACCGCCCGCACGTGCAGGCCGAACGACAGGTACTCGCTGCTGCCACGGTCACGCGCCGACAGCTTCCGCAACCGGCCGGCCGCCAGCGCAAGCGCCGCGCTCGTCAGCCAGCCCGGGCCCTTGCCCGTGTACTTCACCGACATCTGCCCCGCGCGCGTGATCTCTTGCGAAACCAGGTCGAAGAACCCGCCGTTCGCCTCGATCGACTCTACCGCAAACCCCAGCCGCTCCAGGTGCGTCTCGTAGAACGAACGGTTAAACCCCGTGCAGAAGTGGTAAGGCGAAAAGTGCGTATTGCTCACGAACGGCGCCGTCACCAGCAGCACCCCGCCCGGCCGCAGCACCCGCGCAAGCTCCGTCAGCGCCGCGACCGGGTCCGGCACGTGCTCGAGCACCTCCGTGCACAGCACCGCGTCGAAGCTCGCGTCCTCGGTCGGCAGGGCGGTGATGTCGCACGCCCAGTCCAGCCCGTTGTTCGACCAGCGCTTCACCTGACCGCCGCGGCCGTCGCCCTTGCCGTCGTACTGCGCAAAGTCCTGCGCCACATAATCAAGGTGCGCGCAGTCCCCGCGATACGGCTGCATGCCCGCCCCCGCATCGAGCACACGCTGCCCTTCGCCCAGTTCGGCCAGCCGGGCACGCACCCACGCGTTGCGCGTCGCCTCGTTGTCGGATCGGAATCGAAGCATCACACCCTCGCTACGCCGCCCGCGCCGGTTCGCCCATCGGCGGGGCCGACGAACGCTCCCGCGAAACCGCCACGCCGTCACGCGACAGCACGTCTTGATCCCACCAGTACCGCAGCGCCCGCTTGGCTTCCGACGGCACGCCGCGCCAAAGCCTCGGCGCCTCGCCCTGGCCCGGCCGCACCAGCGAGCCCGGCGCAAAGCCGTAGCCATACAGGTCAAGCTCACGCCCCCACGTCCGCTCGACCAACTCGACCAGCGCGTCGTCGTAGTACGTGCGGTAGTCCCGCCGCCGCGCCGAGCCCACACGCTGCTTCGCCCGTCTTTGGTGCATCAGCCCACGACGCTTTGCCAGCGCCACCAAGTCGTCATCCAGCGACTCGTTCTTGCAGATCCAGTCGGCGACAAGCACCCCGCCCGAGTCGAACAGCTGCGCAAACAGCAGCTTCCGGCAGGGCCAAGGCGATTCCCGGTCCGCGATCGCCCGCACCAGGTCGCCGAACGACCGGTTCGCTAGCGCGTAGTCCACGTGCCCGGCGTTCCGATACCCGTCGGTCCAACCCCCGGCGTGACACGCGTAGCTCACCAGCCAGTCGAACGGGTTCCGCACCGTCGCCACCACGTATCGCTTCGCGAGCTCCTCACGCCGGATCACACGCCCGTCGTTCAGACCGGCAGGGGGGTACTCGCCCGCGGCAGCGCGTTGCGGATCAACCACCCACGCATGGCCAAGGTCTTCGAACGGCCAGAGCACCGGCATGCGCTGCGACCAATCCGTCTCGGCTTGTTTGACGTACGTCCCGCCCGTCTTGGGCACGTGCAGAAACGCCGTGCGCGTCCGCCTGAGCTTGTGCTTGAGCCGCTGGAGCAGGGGGGCTTGGTGCATCGCAGGGTTCTCCCGTCAGGCCGCTTGCGCCAAGGGCTCGTCGCGCGCCGCGCGCACGACCTTCGCCGGCGAACCCACGGCGACCATCCCGGCCGGAACGTCATGCGTCACCACCGAACCGGCGCCGATCACCGCGCCCCGGCCGATCGTCACGCCGTCGGTCACCGTCACGTGCGAGCCCAGCCACACATCCTCTTCCAACCGGATCGGGCCACGGCTGACGCCCGGCGCAAACCGCGCCGGCAGCGTCGGGTGCCGGAAGTCGTGATTACCCGCCGCCAGCACGCAGTGCGGGCCCACCATCGCCCGGGCGCCGATCGACACCCCCGCGCCGCCCAGCACCACGGCGTAGTAGTTCACCTGCGCCTCGAGGCCGACGTCGACCCCCGCGCCCTGGCCGCCCACCAGCACCACGCCCTCGCCCACGCTCGCGGTCGGGTCGATCCGCACCTTCTCGGGATGACGCACCCGCGCCGAGCGCGCCACACCCGGGCCGCGGAACGGCGGCGCAGGCTTCCGACGCAAACCAAACCATGCAAGCACGCGGGCGCTCCGGGTAGACCGACACCCCCAACATCGACCACCCCGCCCGGCCCGGCCCAGATTCTCGCCCCCCGAGTCCCGCCGAGTGGACCCCTACGCCGCCTCGGCCCGGCCCGAAAGCCGTCGCGGATCGGCCGGCGCCGCCCCCGAGCCCTCGGCAGGCGGGTCGCACAGCAGCGCCTCGAGCCCCAAGCCCTCCACCAGCATCCCGCACCAAGCCGCCTCGTCCGCCGAAAGAAAGCGGTACGCCCGGCCCAACTGACGCGACGTGTCCCGCGCCAGCGAGTACGGCGACGCCGGCTTCGGCTCCACCGGGCCAATCGCCTCGCCCGCCTCCGGCGGCGCCATGCCCAGGAACCCCGCCGCGCCCCGGAAGCCCTCCGCGGGGTCTGCGCACAGCGACTCATACGCCACCGTCCGCACCCGCTCCGGCCATGCCTCAGCCAGCGACGCGAAGAAGCGCTGCATCAGCGCCACCGTCATCGCCACAGCGCCGATCCGCTTGAGCCGGGGCGAACCGGCCGCGTCGATCTGATCGAACACGCCCTGCGCCCGGGCCCCGCCGGCGACCCCGAGCGCACGACGGCAGAACCGCGGCGAGCGCACAGACTCGGCCTCGGCCCACAAGTACGGCGCCTCGAGCGTCTGCGCGTCGAACAAGCTGTCGGCCACCCGGATCGGGTCGCGCACCACAAACAGCGCCCGCGCCTCGAGCAAAGTGTCCAGCAGCGCGCCGCTCGCCAGCAGCCCGTGCACCTCTTTCACCAGCACGCCGACCGGCGCATACGGGCGAGCCCCACGCAACCGCTCCGGAACATGCGGGCACGCCTGCCCGGCGAACGCCCGGTACGCCGCCAGCATCGTGTGGTCCGCGTCCAAGCGCTCGACATACGGCATCGCCGCCGGGTCCGGCCCCGAACCAAGCGCCGCCTTCGGCCGAAGCCGCAACAGCAACTCCATCTGCGTACGCCACGCTGCCGGCGACTTCGCCAGCGTCTGACCCACCCACGTCGTGCCGCTGCGGCCTACGCCGAGCACCAAACGCAGCGGAAGCTCCGTCGACAACGACGCCGCCGACGCCCGCCAAACCCCCGTGTGGTACGCACGCTTCGCCGCGTGCAACCGCCACAGACGGCTCTTGGTTCGCAGGACCACGCCGCCAAGCCCGCCCCTTGCATCCGGGTCGCGCAGCCGCAACGGCCGCTTCGCCCGCTTCAAGAACCACTCCCGCCGGCCTTGCTCGCTACGCAGGTAACGCACGTCTGTCGGGCGCAGCTCGTCCAGCCACGGCCCGAGCACGTCCAGCACCGCGCCGCCAAAGCCTTCGCCTTTGCGGTGCCGCGTCCAGTACGACTCGTGCGCGTATCGGTGCCGGTAGTGACGCCCCGGGGCGACGGCGATCACCGAGCCCGTCGCCGCCAATCGCAGGCCGAACCCCCACGCGTCGAGGGCGCCGCTCGATTCCAGATACCCGCCCGCCCGGTCGTACGCTGCACGCGTGAACAAGAAGTTCCCGCCCCCACCGGCCACGTGCATGGTCGACAGGTAATCCGCGAACGTCGGCGGCGTCTCGGGGTACGCCACCTCGTGCGTCGTCTTCTGCTCCGGATCATCCTCCCGGAAAAACGCGATCCGCTGCGGCGCACACGCCTGGGCCTCTTGCTGAAGCATCCGCTTCGCCAGCGCGTCGGCCGTGCCCGGCGGAAGAAGGTTGTCGCTGTCCAAGCAGTACAGAAGCTCATGCCGCGCCGCGCGCACGGCCGTGTTCCGCGCCGCCGCGCCCCCGCGGTTGCGGTCGTGCTCGATCACCCGGACCGCCGGGTGCGCCTCGGCCAGCGCAGCCAGTCGCCCCGCCGTCGCGTCGGTGGACCCGTCGTTCACGAGCACCAGCTCGTCACCGTCGCAAAGGTTCCCGTCGAGGATCGACCCCGCCGAGGCGTCGATCCAGCCCGCGCAGTTGAAGCACGGGATGAAGAAGCTGATCGCCCGCCGGCCCGGGTTGGCTCGGTTCACGCTCACGCCGCCTCCAACGAGCCGTCCGCCGCCGCCGGCGCCACACCCGGCGTCTCCTCGACCGTCGACGGCATCAACCGCAGCGCCTCGGCCCCCACCCAGCGCTGGCCGTACCCCGGCGCGTTCACCAGGCCGATGTCGCCGGCGTCGTAGTCCGAAGACCACTGCTCCATCACCTGGAACCCCGCCAGGTCCGCCGCCCACAGGTAGCCGTTCAGCCCGTCCTGCGAGCCGCCCACCGCGATCCGATACGACCCCGGCCGCAGCAGCTTCGACGGCACCTCGACCTCCGCCGAGAACGG
>JBCCXV010000177.1:0-5820 GCA_039191195.1 Planctomycetota bacterium | reverse complement strand
GCGGTCGACCTCGCGCACCTTGGGGATGAGGTAGTAGGCCTGCTTGCTCAGGCCCTTGCCGATGGCGGCGCGGTTCGCGGCGTTGGCCGACGGGTAGTCGGGGGCGGCGAGGGCTTCGCGCGACGGCGCGGCGAACACGCTGGATCGTCGCGGGCCCAAGAGGCGGCGCGCGGCGGCGTCGCAACCGCGCACCCCCGGAGCGTACGGCGGGTCGCCCGGGCACCCGGCGGACAACAGCCCGATGGGCATGTCGATCAGGGTTTGTGGCGCTTGCCAGTCGTCGTCGGCGGCCCAGGCTTCGATGGAATCGAACAGGCGGAAGGCGAGGGCTTGGCCGTCGAAGCTTGCGGCGACCCAGCCGGCCTTGCAGCCGTCGAGGCCGACGCCGAGGGGTGCGCGATCAGGCCTTACCAACGTGGGGCCGCCTTCCGGCTGCGGTTGCGAGCGCCAAGCACCGGGGTACCGGGTCCGGGGTTACTTCCGGGGGCTTACGCTTGGGCGAGGTAGGCGGCGAGCAGGTCGCGGGCGGCGGCGAGGTCGCGCACGTCGATCATCTCGGTGATGGTGTGGATGTACCGGGTGGGGATAGAGAGGGTCATGCTCTTGACCCCGCCCCGGGCGCGTTGGATGCCGGCAGTGTCGGTCCCGCCGGCGGCGAGGACCGAGCGCTGGGCCTTGATCCGCTTGCGCTTGGCGAGCTTGTCGAAGGTCTCGACGAGGTCGAGGTCGCCGATGGAGGCGCCGTCCATGACGGTGATGGCGGCGCCCTCGCCCAGGCGGGTGCAGGCGTCTTGCGGCGGCACGCCGGGCGTGTCGATGGCCAGGGTGGTGTCGATGCCGATGCCGACGGTGGGGTTCACGGCGTAAGCCGAGGTAAAGGCGCCGCGCAGGCCGACTTCTTCCTGTGCGGTGAAGACGGCGACGACCTCGCAGGCGTGGCCGGTGGCGTCCAGGGCCCGCAGGGTTTCCAGGGCGGTCCAGACGGCGACGCGGTTGTCCAGCGCTTGGGCGGTGAAGCGGTCGCCCAGGCGTTCGGAGGCGGTGCGGATGGTGACCATGTCGCCGATGCGGACCTTGCGTTTGACTTTGTCGCCGGTCATGCCGAGGTCGACGGTGAACTCGCGCACGGTGGGGACTTTGCGGCGTTCTTCGGGGCTGGCGACGTGGATGGGCTTGCCGCCGGGATTCATGACGCCGGGCAGGTCTTGGGCCGGGTCGTTGGGGTCGGGGCTGATGGTGACCATGCGCGCGAAGAGGTTGCGCGGGTCGAACCCGCCGACGGGGTTGAGGTAGCAGAAGCCCCGGTCGTCGATGTGGGAGACCAGGAAGCCGATCTGGTCCATGTGGGCGGCGAGCATGACGCGCGCCGGCTCGGCCTTGGGAGCGGGGGTTCTGCGGCGGGTGGCGGTCTTTTTCTTTCGGCCGGCCTTCACCGCGGCGCGGGGCTGGCGCACGGCGATGACCGAGCCGAGCGCATCGACCTCGACGTGGTCGACCAAGCCTTCGAGTTCTTCGAGGACCAGGGCGCGGACCCGGTGTTCCCGGCCGGGCACCCCGGGGGTGGCGACGAGACGTTCGAGCAGTTCGATGTTGGCGGCTTTGGGCATGGGGGAAGGGTAACGCAGGCAGGCCGGGTAGGCGGGGGCGGGCGCGCGCGGGCCGCCGCGGGACCGACGCCCGATGCCGGTGCGAAACCGGCGCGCGGCGCTGGGGTTTTGGCCGATCTGCGGTAAGCTTCAATGGTCTGCTGGCGGAAGGGAAGAGTTGGACGTCCGCTGATCACCCCGCACGCATGGATGGCCCCGGCTGGCGCCCGTTGGTGGGTGCGCGGCGGGGAGGAGTTCCGGAATGCCCCACGCACGTTGGTTTGTCGTTGCCGCCTTATTGGCCGCCCCTGTCGCCGAGGGCCAGCTCGACCTGTCGACGTTTGCGGGCAGCACCGTGAACGACATCGACGTCGGGCCGGGCAATCCGGAGGTGCTGCTGTCGTACTTTGGCACCTCGAACCTGGGTGACTGGGGCTTCTCGCCGATCACGGACATCGCGTTCGACGACAACGGGCGCGGGTTCGTGACGCAGATCGACAACACGATCCGGCTGATCGACACGTCGGGATCCTTGGCGAGCACGCCGTACCACGTCGAGCCGCCGGGCTCGAGCTTCACCACGGGCTTCGCGACCGGACTCGAGAACGGGATGACCTCGATCGCGCTGCACCCCGACTTTCTGAACACCGGTGCCGCGGGCTACGGCAAGTTCTACACCGTGCAATCGCAGACCCGCGGCTCGGTGATCGAAGACTTCGACCACCCGTACAACGGCTTCCGCGACAACGGGTCGCAGGTCCGCAAGGGCGAGCACACGTCGGTGGTCTACGAGTACACGGTCGACCCGACACTGGACGCGATCGACGTGACGTCCAACGCGTCCCGCCGGATGATCCTGAGCCTGCGGACCGACCACCACGGCCACAACATCGGCGACGTGGCCTTCGGGCCCGACGGGTACCTGTACATCTCGTCGTCGGACGGCGGCAACGGCCTGGGCTTCGAGCGCAACGCGTCGGAGGTGGACAACCCTTACGGCAAGATGCTGCGGATCGACCCGCTTACCACGACGCCCGGGCCCGACCGGAAGGTCTTCTCGCGCAGCGGCGCCCCCGTGTTCACGGTGCCCACCGGCGGCGCCGACGCCAACCCCTTCGTGTCCGACCCGGCCGGCGGCTTCGACCCCGAAGATATGACCTGGGCCTTTGGCATCCGCAACGGCTACCGCATCGACTTCGACCCCGTCACGGGGGATCTGTACTCGAGCAACACGGGCCAGAAGAACATCGAGTCGGTCGAGCGCATCATCAAGGGCGGCGACTACGGCTGGGGCCTGCTGGAGGGCGATTTCGTCTACATCCGCGAGCAGGGCGACCAGACCACGATGCCGACGTTCATCGACGACGCGCTGGCGACGGGCGAGGCGGCCCAGAGCATCGTCGCGCCCATCACGGCGATCGTGTACGGCGCCGACGACCCCGACGGCGACGGCATCCGCACGCTCTCCGCCGCCGAGCTCACCCGGATCCAGAACGCCCAGCGACCCCTGGTGCAGTGGGACCACACCGACGGCGCCAGCTCCATCGGCGTTATCGCCGTGCGCGACAACCCCTACTCCGAGCTGTACGGCATGCTGCTGTTCGCCGACTACCAGGGCCCGTTTGGTCCGCTCGACGACGAGGGCAAGGCCACGGGCGACAACGCCCGGATGCTCATCGCCGATGTCTACAACACGCCCGGCGACGGCTACGACGACGGCGTGGCCTACGAGATCTTCGCCGACCCGGCCGGGGAAGGCCCGCTCGACCTGATCTTCGGCTACGGCGAAGACCAGAACGGGGGGCTGTATGTCTACGGCGCCTACGTCACCGAGACTTCTTTCGAGCCGGCCCTACTGAGCCTGACGGCTGCGCTTGCGGCCCCGATCGCCGCCGATGCGAACGCCGACGGCGTGGTCGATCTGCTCGACTTTGACGTCTTGGCGGCAAACTTTGGGTCGACGCTTTCGCCGACGTTCGCGGATGGCGATTTCAACGGCGACGGCGTGATCGACCTGCTCGACTTCGACATCCTGGCCCAGAACTTTGGCGCGACGGCGCCGGCCGTGGTGGGCGGCGGCCCGGCGGTGATCCCGGAGCCGGCCTCGCTCGTGCTGCTGCTCGGCGGGGCCTTGGCGGCCTGTCGCCGGCGCGGTTGATCGTTGCCGCTGCTACTCGCCCGCTGCGCCGTGGAGGGCCGAGATCGCCGTGGCCAGGTCGACGTCTTTCTGCGTGACCTTGCCGCCGGCGTCGTGCGTGCTCAGGCACAGCGTGACCTTGTTGTAGACGTTGAAGAGCTCGGGATGGTGGTTCAGTGCCTCGGCCTCGAAGCCCACGCGCACGACGAAGCCCATGGCTTGGCGGAAGTCGGCGAACACGAACTCCTTGGCGAGCGTGTCGCCGCGGTGGGCCCAGCCGGCGAGGCTTTCGAGGGCTTCGGCGATGGCTTCTTCGGTTAGCGGCTCCATGCGGTGCTCCTAGGCGGGTGGCGTGTGACCCTAGCCCGCGGGCGCGGCCCAGGGGGCTTCGGCCTCGCCCACGGCGCAGGACAGGAACCCACCGTCGACGACGAGCGTCTGCCCGTTGACGAACGACGCGGCGGGGCTGGCGAGGTAGACCGCGGCGCCGGCGACCTCGTCGGCCGTGCCGAAGCGGCCCATGGGGGTGCGTTCGAGGACCCGCCGGCCGCGGTCGGTGCCTTCGATGAGGTGTCGGTTGAGGTCGGTGGGGATGAAGCCCGGGGCGATGGCGTTGCAGCGCACGCCGTGCTTGGCCCACTCGGTGGCGAGGTTGCGGGTCAGGCCTAGGACGGCGCTCTTGGCCATGGCGTAGGCCGTCACCTCGGTGAGGGCGCCGAAGGAGGCGATCGAGGCGAGGTTGATGACGCAGCCCTGGTGCTGCTCGCGGAACAGGCGGCCGGCCTCTTGCGCGGCGCGCAGCGACCCGAGCACGTGGGTGTCGTAGAGGGCCGCGGCCTCGTCGTCGGGCAGGTCGAAGGTCGGGACCTTGCGGGTGACGCCGGCGGCGTTGACCAACACGTGGAGGCCGCCGAAGAGGTCGACGGCCTTGCGGACGGCTCGGGCGACGGACTCCCGCCGGGTGACGTCGAGCGTGACGCCGGCGACGGCCGGCTCGGCGTCGTCGTCGCTGCCGCCATGGCCTCCCGCGCCGGCGCCCTCATCGGCGTGGAGCGTTGCGACGGCCTGCTCGACCTTGTCTGCGGAGCGCGACCCCACGAGCACACGGGCGCCGTGAGCCCGCATCGCCCGGGCCATGGCGAGGCCGAGCCCGCTGGCCCCGCCGGTGATGAGCACCGATTGGCCGGATAGGTCGAACATGGAGGTGGCGACGGCCATGCGGGGAACTCCGCGAGACTTTCGCATCGTACCCGCGAATGGGCGGCCGGCGTGTTGGATCGCGGCCCGGTCTGCCTTAGGATGGCGGTATGAACAAGAACTCCATGATTTCCGGCGTGTGGGTTTGTCTTTGTCTCTTGGCGGCGCCCGCGGCGGCGGAGGGCGACCCCTTCGGAAGGTTGGACCACCACCAAGCCGCACTCGACCGGCTGGCCAAGCCCGTGGTGGCCGACTTCCAGCAGAACGCCCTTGAAGACGTGATGCAGTTCTTGAGCGACCGCACGGGCGTGCCCGTGCACGTGGAGTACGCGACGCTGGAGTCGTTGGGCTACTCCAAAGACACGGAGGTCACGCTGCGGCTCGAATCGTCCGATGCGCACGTGGCCTTCCGCCAGGTGCTGCAGAACGTCGATAACGGCAACTTCCCGCTCGACTTTGAGGTCGCCGACGGGCGCGTGCTGGTGGGCGTCCGCGACGAGTTGAACCGGCAGACGGCCGAAGCGCACGCGTACCCGGTGGCCGACCTGCTCGCCGACCCGGATGCGGCGGAGCTCGCGGCGGTTCGCCGGCAGGCCGACCGTCACGCCGAGCGTTTTGCCGAGCTGCTGGGGTCGATGCCGGCAGAGGACGAGTCGCGTTCGTCGCTCGACTTTCCCAAAGAGAAACAGGAACGTCGGGAGACCCGGAACGAGGCCGTGAGCCACCTGCTGCTGCTGATCGAGGAAACCGTCGGCGAACAAACCGAGTGGGGCAACACGGCCACCGTGCAAGAAATCGACGGCGTGATCGTGGTGAAGGCCGCGCCCAGCCGGCACTTCCAGATCGGTGTGCTGTTCGACAAGCTGAGGGCCGCCCAGCAGCTGGTGCCGGCCGAGCTGG